>JAEZYO010000699.1 GCA_023419055.1 Pseudomonadota bacterium
CTACAGCGGTGGCTCCGACGTGGACGCGGCGTGCGGGCAACTCGCCGGGCGCGGGTCGAGCACGCCAGCGTCGCTGGATTGACGTTCGCGCAGGCTCAGCGCGTCGTGATGCGTACCTCGACTTTGGCCTGAACTTTCAGCGTGCCCATCATGGCCTTGAAGGGGACGATGCCGAAATCGGGCTGGTGGAGCGTCACCGCGAGGCGCTGTCCGCTCCCTACGGCTTCGGTGTGAGCCTCGAGCGCTCGCGTGACGCCGTGCAAAGTCAGCTCGCCGGTGAGGTGGTAACCGCCGTCCGCGCGCTTCTCGACCGAGCTCGATTGAAAGCGCGCCTCGGGGTACCGAGCGCTGTGGAGCACCTCTTCGCGGATCTGGTCGGCGATCTTGGCCTTGTCGCGCTCGCCCAGGGCCGAAGGATTCTCCCGCCCGTCCTTCATCGGCGTGTCGACGCGCAGTGACGACGTATCGAAGCGCGCCACGACCGAGCCCTCACTGACCTCGATGGAGAAGCGCTCGACCTTGATCCGGAGATCGTGCGCCACCGGTGAGAGCAAGCCTTCCTTGAAGGTGAAGACGAAGCACTCGGCGTTGTTCTGGTCGTAGGTGGCCATGAGCTCCGCGATGCTAGCGCACTCCGTCCTCGAGCCGCCCCAGGTCTTGCTCGGCCGACGCCGCGATCTTTAGTGGTCCGAGATGGTCGCGGAGACGGCCGGAAGCGCGACGGACGGCGAGGATGAGGTAGAGATCACCCCGATGAGTCACGCGCCCGCTTCCCGCCCACGAGGACGAGCTTCGCGAAAGGGTGCGTGGTGCTTGACCGCGCTCTTGTTCGCCGCGGGCTGCAGCGACTCCGGAGCCGAGAGCAGGGCGCACGGCGGCGCAACCAACGGAGGCAGCGGAGGCGTGGGCGGAACACAGGCTACGAGCGGCGGAAGTTCGGGAGCTAGCTCTGCCGGAACCGCCAACTCGATGGGAGGCGCCGCTGCAAGCGCGTCATTCGGGGGTAGCTCTGGAGCGAGCGGCAGCGCCGGAGGCGGAAGCGGAGGCAACGCTGGCAACGGCGGGAGCTCGGGCGGCGTGGACTCTGGAGGCTCTGGAGGCTCTGGAGGTGTCGCGCCCTACAAGCCGTGCCCGACGGACGGCTCTCCCTGCAAGATCATGCCGTTCGGGGACTCGATCACCGACGGTTTCGGCACGGCGGGCGGGTACCGCGTGGAGCTCTTTCGCCTGGCGCACCAAGCGGGCAAGAACATCACCTTCGTCGGCTCGGGCTCGAACGGACCGCTCATGGTCGACGGCGTACCCTTCCCGCCCGAGCACGAGGGGCACAGCGGTTTCACCATCGATCCGACACAGAGCCGCAGCGGGCTCTCTCCGCTGGTCGCCACGGTGATGCCCCAGTTTACGCCGCACATCGTCACGTTGATGATCGGCACGAACGACGCCATCGACGACTACGAGCTCGAGAACGCGCCGGCGCGCCTCGGGGCGCTCATCGACAGCATCTTCGCGAAGTTGCCGGACGTGTTGCTCGTGGTGGGACGGCCCATCCCTTCTCAGGACGACGCGTTGAACGCGCGCCTTCAGACGTACGGCGCGGCCATCCCGGCCGTCGTCACGGTGCGCGCCGAGGCGGGCAAGCACATCCGCGTCGTCGATCTCTACGAACCGTTCGCGGCCGTCTCGGACTACAAGACGTCGCTCTTGAAGGACACGTGGCACCCGAGCGAAGCGGGTCACGTCGTCCTTGGCGCCGAGTGGTACGCGGCTATCGAAGGCTCCTTGTAAGGGCCTCGAACCAAGCGCCCTGACAGGCGACGAAGCCGCACCGCTCGGGGAGAGGCCGCGCGTTGACACCCCAGTGAGTGACGTAGTAGGTACCGGCGCGTCACCCTTTGGCATGGGGTGCGTCAGCGGGAGGTCACCATGAAGACTTCGGGCATCGGTATATTCGTCATCGGAAGTGTGCTTTCACTCATCGCCTGCGGAGGGGACGACGACGGTGACGCTCCCCCTCCGAGCAACACCGCAGGCACCGCCGGCAGCTCGGGAAACGAGGGCGGAGCAGGCGATTCGGGGGGCAGCGGCGGGACCTCGGCCGACGGCGGAACCTCGGCCGACGGCGGAACCAGCAGCGCCGCGGGTGGCGAAGATTCGGGCGGCTCCGCGGGTAGCGCGGGCGCGGCTGGGGCCGGAGGCTCGGAGCCGGATCCCGAGCCCGAGTTCCAGTCGAACCCGGCCGGTGCGGACCTCGACCTCACCATCCTCGAAGGCGAGCCGGACCTCGCGATCCTGTACTCGAACATTCTTCAGACGCCGGACACGCACTACGTCACCTGGTTCGGCGAGGTGAAGAACAACGGCGATACCACCGCCTGTTACGTGCAGGCTTTCGTCGAGCTCTACGACGCCGCAGACAAGCTCGTGTGGGCCACCGACGCGCTCGGGACGTTCGCGGACGCGGAGCAGTACGTGCTGCCTGCGCCCGACGATACGTCGACGGTGCCGTGCCTGGCGCCGGGCAAGGTGGCTCCGCTCTTCAGCAACAGCATCGAAGACGCTCAGCTGAACCTTGCCTCCATCAAGCGGGTCCACATCGAGCTCGAGTCGACGGAGCTCGACGGCGCGGTGCTCCACCCGGATCAGCCGACCATCTCGAGCGTGATCATGACGGAGAGCTCGCCAGGGTCGGGCATCTTCTGGATCGAGGGCGACGTCACCGCCAACACCGACATGGATCTCATCAACATCGACGTGTACGGGCGAAACGCCAGCACCGGGTTCAACGACGTCTGGAAGGGGTTCAGCGCTCCGGATCTCTTGCCGAGCGGCGACACCTATCACTTCGAGACGACGATCAACGCGGAAAAGCTCTACAGCGACCTCGAAGTCTACGTGCGCTGGTACAAGCCGTAACCTCGAGCAAAGCTTCCTAAGCTGACCTCGCGGAGCGGCGGGTGGAACCGGGGACATTCCCGGCCCACCTGGAGGCTTGGCAACGATCGTGTTACTGGTTCGCGGAGCATGGGTGACACCCAGGAGGCGGTTTCAGCGGCAGCCGTGAAGAGCTCGGGCGTTGCGACGCGTGCAGCGACCGGCGGCTGGGTACTCGATGCGGGAACCGCCGAGCTCGCGGGCTGGTGCATTCTAGGACTCGCCAATCAGGCCCTCATCGCTCTGACGTCACCGCCGTCGGAGCTTGCCGTTCGGGTCGGGTACCACGCCTTCGACTTCGGGCACCTGGTGGCGCTCGGGGTCTCGTCGTTCCTGGGTCTCGCCCTCTTTCGGCTGGTACTCGAGCGCTTGCCGGCGACGCTGCGGCGTTTTCGGGCGCTGATTGGTGCGGGGGCCTTCGGTGCGCTCGTGTTCGGCGTCGGCCTCCTGATCATGGAGCAGGACGTGCAGAACTTCGCGGACCGGAAAGGCCTTTCAGAGGGCCTCGTGGTCCTGGTCGCGTCGTTCGCGTTTTCGCTGCTACTCACGTCGACGCTCCTTCTACGCCGCTTCACGGGTGCGAGGACACGAGCGCTCCTTTCGTTCGCCGGCCTCGGGCTCGGCGTCGTCAACGGCTTGGTGCTCGAGTCGGACTACTTCGCGACGCACTTGATGGCAGCTTGGTTCGCCGCGCGCCTCGTTGGCAGCGCGCTCACGGGTCTCCGGCTACCGCTACCGCCACGCGCCGCTTTCGGCACGATCGCGCTGCTCGGCGCCGGCGCCGCTGCCTCACTGATCGTGCG
>JAEZYO010000708.1 GCA_023419055.1 Pseudomonadota bacterium
AAACCAATGAGTGCAACCAGCCCTGGATGGTCGACAACGACTACTGCAACCAGAGCTGCGGGCGTTGCATGCCGGGCGGCACGGGCGGAACCGGCGGGGCTGGCGGCTCCAGCAGCAGCGGTGGCGAAGGTGGCACGAACCCAACCGAATGCGCCGGCACGCCCCTCAGCGGCGGCAACCAGCATTGCTCGAACAACCAGGGCACGCTGGGCAACGGCGTCAGCTGGTCGGTGTGGCTCTCGAACTCGACCTCGGGAACCAACTGCGGCACGTTCTACGGCGTCGACGCCGCCTTCAAGGCGAGTTGGAACATGCCGTCCGACGGTGACTTCCTCGCGCGCGCTGGCCTGCAGTGGAACAAGACCCAGACGCACGAGCAGCTCGGCACGATTTCGGCAGATTTTGCTTACACCAAGACGAACGTCACCGACACGAAGGGCTACATCGGGGTCTACGGCTGGTCCTCGGGTCCGCTCGTCGAGTTCTATATCGTCGAGGAGTGGATGGGCTGGAACCCCGCCTCGAACGCCGAGAAGAAGGGCACGTTCGAGGTCGACGGTGGGACGTACGACGTCTACACGCACACGCAGGTCAATCAACCCTCCATCGAGGGGAACCAGACCTTCCCGCAGTACTTCAGCATTCGGCAGACCGCTCGCCAGTGCGGACACATCTCGATCTCCGAGCACTTCAAGCAGTGGGGCACGCTCGGCCTGAACCTCGGGAAGATGTACGAGGCCAAGCTGCTCGTAGAGGCCATGAGCGGCAGCGGGACGATCGACTTTACGACCGGCAAGGTGTCGGCTCAGTAGCGCCTCGTCCACGCCGAGCAAAGTCGCGAGAAAGCGGCCGGAGCACGAACGAGCTTGGTGAGGGGGACCGAGCCGTTGCAGCATGCGCGGCGCTGATGCGGGCGTTCTCGGCCATGCTCCCCTGCTTGCTCGTCCTGCTCGCGCCGGTGCGGCGTGCACTCGCTGAGCCCGGCGAGGCGACGTATCGAGAATGGGCGCTCCTCGATCCGTATCTCTCCGAGCGCGAGTCGGGCCCGGGCGTCGGTTGGGTCGAGATGCGCGAGGCCCACGGCGGCGCGGTTTCACGCGGGTTGTCGCTCGAGCTCGGCGGCACGGTCACGACCACGCGGAGTCACCTGTTCTCCGAGCTCCGGCAATCGTTCTTCTTCCGGGCGCTCTCGAACTCGCGCTACGTCTTCGGCGCCTCCGAGTACTCGCTGCACGCGGGGCTTTCACTCGGCCCGGTCGAGCTCGGGAGCGGCTTCGGTATCCTGCCGGTCGGGGTCGACCTCGACGACGGCGAGCTCGGCCTCCAGGTGCTCTGCCCGCAGGGCTCGCTGCTCCTCTCGCTGGATCTCGGCGGGCTCGAGCTCGGCGTGCGAGCCTATCAGGGCTACGTCTTCCAGCTGCTCGGCGGAAATGACTCCTTCGTCCGCGGCGTCACGCTCGACCTCAACTTCCAGCGCAAGCCGCCCAAGAATCGCCCGCGCGAGATCGAGCGCTATCGGATGTGAGCGTAACGCGCGCTCGGTGACAGGCCGCGCTCACCCGTTGACCGCGGACCTTCCAGCGAGCTTACGACGAAGCACGAACGCCGCGCCGATGACGGGGACCGAGAGCCCTGCGACGATCGCCGGCCAGGGGCGCTCGAGCGTGCTCTCACTGCCCGCGTACGCGACCAGGACCGCGAACGGCAGATTGCCGAGGCCGAAGTACGAGTAATAGCGCCGCGCCGGCATGCGACCGGAGCCCGCCATGGCGCTCAGGACCTCGGGCATCATCGGCATTGCGCGAGAGAGGAGCAACCCAACGGGGCCCACCTGGCTCACGCTGCTCCCGAGCTCGTCTGCGGCGCGGCGGTTCGACCAGCGCACCGCCCCGACGAGGCGACCGCCCCAATAGCAGATGGATCCCGCGAGCATCATCCCGATGAACGAGCCGAGCGCGCCCCAAACCGGCCCCAGCAGATAGCCGGCTACGACGACGGTAGGGATCGTGGGGACCGAAAGCACGCTGTCGATCGCGAGCACCAGAACCACCGCCACGAAAACCACCTCCGGCCGTTCCCGAGAGGCCATGAGCCAGCGCTGCACGTCGCTCGCGTCCACATCCACCAGGAAGTGAAAGAGCAGAGCGACGCCGCCGAAGACGAGCAGCAAGAGCAGGGCGGTTCGTAGCGCGGTCCTCATGCGCGTCGCGAAGCATAGCGGACCGATTCGAAACGTCCCGTGGAGAACGCGGCCCCGTCCCGGTGCACGTCTCCACCCAGGATCTTCAATCCGAGCCGTTGGTGAATAGCACCCGCATCAGCGCGCCGTCAGACCAGAGCAGGCAGCGGTCGCTTCCGAGATGGTCGAAGTAGTCGAACCGCACGTCGAGGCTCGCCACATCGACGGAGAAGAACCGAAAGCCGTCGAGACCGTTCGGGAACTCTGCCTCGATGAAGGCGCCGAGGACCGCCTCGGGATCGGCGATGGTGTTCTCGTAGGGGGACGGAGACGTCGTGAGAAGCGCGAGAATGTCGTCCAGGAAGCTCTTCTTGCCGAGCGGACTGAGCCAGGGGGCTGCTCCCGGCCGAATCTCGCGGAAGTGATCGTCCCAGTCACCAGCGCGAGCCGCCTCTGCGAGGCCGGGCGCGCCGTCGTCGAGCCAGCGCGCGAACGCCGTCGAGGGTTCCTCACCCGGGTGCGTCACCGGGACCGAGGCGACGACGGTGTTGCTGTTCATCCGTTGATCGAGAGCCCGGGTGAGCAAGAGCGTGCCCATCGGGACGTGTACGAGCCCAGCCGCGGGCGCCCGGCGGGCTACCTCGCTCCACAGGTCCTCGGTGCTGATGATCCTTTTCGGCATGCGGCTCGCGCGCCTTCGGCTCACGCCACGGTTCAACCGAGGTACGCCGCGAGGTGCTTGCCCGTCAGCGTGGAACGCGCCTTCACCAGCGCGGCGGGCGTCCCCTCGAATACGATCCGCCCGCCGTCGTGGCCCGCTCCCGGCCCGAGGTCGATGATCCAGTCGGCGTGCGCCATCACCGCCTGGTGATGCTCGATCACGATCACCGATTTCCCGGAGTCGACCAGCCGATCCAGGAGGCCGAGCAGCTGCTCCAGGTCGGCGAGGTGGAGCCCGGTGGTCGGCTCGTCGAGCACGTAGATGCCGCCGTCTTCACCCATGTGGGTGGCCAGCTTCAGCCGCTGCCTTTCACCGCCCGACAG
>JAEZYO010000721.1 GCA_023419055.1 Pseudomonadota bacterium
ACACAGGAGGGGTGAGCGCCTTGGCCCGTTCATGAACCCGAACATGAGCGGCCGTAAGGAATGGCGCAGCCAAAGGCCACTCGGATCGCCGACCCTATCGAAGAGACACACCCCACGGCAACGACACCTTGAATCCAGCAGCCAAATAGAACCCACCGCTCGCCCCGTTCACCGACAACGTGGCGCTCGGGGAAGCGGTGGCGCAGGTGAAGGGGCCGCGCGTCAAATGCCGCGCCTCGACTCACGGTCGCGCTGGTGCGGCGAGTACCGGTGCTCGCTCTCCGCTCAGGCTTCCGGCGCCGCAGGGACCAGCCGCTCCGTGGACGACCGACTCGAGGCGCCCTTGGCGGCGCGCTCTTGCGCGTCGTGGAACGACTTGGTGAGGACGCGGACGAAGTCGTCGATGTCCTCTCGACTGTTGTGCATCGTCACCGTGAAGCGCACCCCCGGTTGATTGACGGGCACCGCCGGGAAGACGCTCGGGCAAGCGTAGAAGCCCGCTTTCCGCAGGCTTCGAACCACGTCGAAGACGATGGGAGGCGCGTCGCACGGCAGCATGAAGACGGTCGTCTCATCGTGGCTCGCGCGGGGGAGCTCGGCACGATCGAGGGCCGCCGCCATGTGTTGGATCCGGCCCTCGAGCTCTGCCTGCAGCGCTGGAAACTCAGGACTGAGGTGGAGGCGCGCCGAGGCCACGGCTGCGCCGAGCATCGGCGGTTGAATCGGACCCGAGAACAGCATCGGCCCGCCGCAGCGCCGAATGCGCTGCACGAGCTTCTGATTCGGTAAGAGCAGAGCCCCACCTGCCGCCGCAAAAGCCTTGTTGAGCGACAGCGCGACGACGACGCGCTCCGAATCCCCGAGCGCGCTGAGAGCCGCGCCTCTCCCTCCCTTGCCGAACCAGCTCGTCGCGTGCGCGTCGTCGATGTACAGGTGCAACGCCGGATAGCGCTCCATGAGAGCTCGCAGCTCCGCGAACGGCGCGAAGTCTCCGCGCATGGAGTAGACGCCGTCGCACAGGTAGAAGATGCGGCGGCAGGTCGGACTGAGCGCGCGCAGGCGGTCTTCCAGCAGGTCCATGCGCTGGTGGCGCAAGAGCTCGATCGGCGTGTCGCGCAGCAGCGATGTCGCCGCGTGCACGCTCGCGTGCACGAACTGATCGACGAGCACCGCGTCCCCGTCACGCATCAGCACCGGGAGCGCCGCAAAGTGAGCCAGCGTCGTCGAGGCCGCGACGAGCGCGTGCCGATCCGTCATCGCTCGAAGCGCCGCTTCGAGCTCCTGGTAGAGTGGGTTCTCGAGGTACGCGCGCGAGAATGGAAACTGGGTGCCGTAGCGCTGCGCGGCGTCGCACGCGCCGTTCTTGAGCTCGGGCCGAACCTCGAGGCCGAGGTAGCTACAGCTACCGAAGTTCTTCAGCTCGAGACCGTCCACCTCCACGCCGCAGCCCGAGTATCGGCCGCCGCGGTTCATGATGACGCCCTGCTCCTCGGCAGCACCGACGAAGCGATCAGCCGTGTCCACCATCCGCGACGGCGAGAAGCGATAGCGACGGTCAGCCATGGCGCCCTCCGACGACGAGCGCTCGGACGTCGTGATCTTTCAACGCGTCCTCGTCCCAGCACAGGCTGAGCACGCGCCACTCGCCATTTTCGCGCACGAGCTGCACTGAATTCACGCCACGCCCGAGGCACGCTCGAGCGTGGGGATGTCGCCGGGTCTCATAGGCGCTGGTGACGTGAGCGACGTTGCCGAAGCGCTCCACTCGACGCGCGACCTCATGCTCGTAGAACGCCGTGTAGGCTCCGATCCTGAGGAGCTCTCGGGCCATCGCTTGAAACGTCGGGAGGTCGAAGTAGTCCGTGCCCTCGGGTGTGACTCGGGTGACGCGAGCGTGAGGGGAGAACACCCGTGTCATGCCCTCCCAATCCGGTTCTCCGTCCTCCGGAAACGAGATGACTTCGTAGAGGCGCGACAACAGCGATTCGATGCCGTCCCCCTCCGAGGACTCCCCGACCACGAGCGATGGACTAAGTCCGGATGCCTCTGACATGGAATTTCGGGCAGCCGAGCTGGCTGGTGGCCGCCTCACCCATCGCCTTGATATCAACCCGAGAGCGCCAACTCCATAGCAACTTTTCCAACGCACGGGACTCGGCAAAGCGGCGAAAACGACCCGGCATCAGCAGTCACCGCTCGCTCCAATCTCACTCGAGAGAAACACAGCCGCAATCAGTCACGATTCCCGTCGCGAACTCTCGATCGACGAGTGCATCGACCAATTGGGGCGCGCCGCTGCTCTGCTTCGCGCAAGGGACGTGGACGCTGTAACGCGCGCAGCGAGCTCGAAGCGGGACACGCCGGCGAGGGTCGATGTGCCGGGAGTTGCAGGGCGCCGAACATCGGTCAGGGCTCCGCCGAGCCTTTGTGGTAGGTTGCCGCGCAGGAGAGGGCGCTGTGAACAACGACGACGTAGAGAAGCGGATGCGTGAGCTCGAATGGTTTCACGACCTTCGCGTGCTCCCTGCAACCTGGCCCGTGATCCGTCTCGACGGACGATCGTTCACGAGGCTGTGCGATGAACGTTTCGAGCGTCCTTACGACGTAAGATTCCTCGACATCATGGCCAAGGTCGCCCAGGCGCTGCTCGTGGAGCTCCAAGGAGTGTTCGCGTTCACGGAGAGCGACGAGATCTCGGTGCTGTTGCCCGCGCACACGGGCTTGTTCGGGCGGTCCGTAGAAAAATTGGTCTCGATTTCGGCGGGAATTGCCAGCTCTCGCTTCACGCGGGAGGTCGGCTCGGACGCTCATTTCGCGAGCCACGTCTGGGTCGGTCCGACCGTTCAGCACGTGCTCGACTACTTTCGCTGGCGTCAGTCCGACGCCGCGCGCGGCTGCCTGAATCGATGGTGCTACTGGACGTTGCGGAAGGAAGGTCGCAACATTCACGAGGCCACCGTCGCGCTCGAAGGGCGAAGCGTCGCCGAGAAGAGTGAGCTCCTCTTCGCCCATGGCATCAACTTCAACGACGTCCCGCTCTGGCAGAAGCACGGCGTCGGGGTCTATTGGGACGCGGTGACGCGCGGTGGCTCGAACCCGCCGGCGCAGGAAGACACGACCCTCCGCAGGCGGATCAGGATCGACAAGACTCTGCCGCGCGGGGACGCCTTTGCCGATCTGGTCGGCAAGCTCATCGCGACGTCGTCACCGAGCATCCCGCCACCGCCCATTTCCGGCCGCTGACTCGGGCATCCCGGCGGGAAGCCTGCGCGCTCCTCGGTCCTCGAGCGACATGACGCAACTGCTGCTCGCTGCTGACCGACCAGAGAAGGATGTCATCACCGGTCCTCAGGGAGCGCCTCGAGCAAGTGGAACGCCATCTGGCCGAGCTCGAGGGGACCGTCGTGCAACTCTCCGAGATCCTCGTCCGCCTCGCCGAGCACTTCGAGCACCTCGCCAGTATTCGGGATCTCGAGCGTCGGGTGAGCCTGCTAGAACGAGGTAGGTAACGGATGCACGACATGAACCCTTACGCGCCGCCAGGTCAGGCTAGCTCCGTTGAGGACCCCCATGGCGCGCAGCGAGCCACCAAGCCTTGGCGCATCTGGATCCTTCAGGCGCTCGTAGCCGTCCAGCTCGTGACGCTGGTCGTGGCAACGGTCTCGGTACTTCGCTCCCCCGAGGTGCAAGAGCTGCCGTTCTCCACTCTCTTCTGGGGTCTGCTCCGCCCGCTCGTCGCCGCTCCCTGCATCACGGCCCTGCTCCTCTCGCTTCAGCGGTTGGGCCCGAAGCCGAGCCTCGTCGCGCCCACGCTCGCGTCGCTATGGTGGGTCGTCTCCGTCGTCACGCTTGTTCTCCAAGGTGCCAACTCGGACGACCCAACGAGCGACGACGCTGCGTCGTCGAGCGCGCCGTGGATAGGGGTCGCCATCGCTCACCTCTTTCTCCTCTGGCTCGTGGCCTCTACCTGGCTGCACGGAAAGACGCGCGCCTATCTCGAGCAGAAGGCCTGAATACCCGCCCGGAATGCGAACGGGGCTCTCCGCGTTCGTGCTCCGGAGTGACGAAGCGCCTTCGATCGGGTGGTGGTGCCGTCTCCGATATCGTCGGCGCGGCTGCAGCCCGAGCCGCTCTCCGCCGCTGCTGCGAGATACGATGCTCCCCTTCCTCCTGTTCCCTCCCGTCCTTTCTCGCGATCGCAGGGCATTGGCTCGCAAGGAGCAAGATCGCGTGACCGATGGCAATCGAGCTTTGGCTCATCGAGCCTCGAACGTCACGCGAGCTTGGTATCCCAGCGAGAGAGGATCTCGCGCCAGTCCCGCGGCGGGTTCGTGGCTTCCAAGTACTCCGCTCTCTGCTCCGGCGTGATGGAGCGCCACCATGGATAGAACGTGAACTGCAAGTACCCTTCACCTTCGCCCATCCGCCAACCGATGGAGGAGCTATTCGGAATTTTAGGAAACCTTTGCCAGGGCGCTTCCGGCGGACCGTTCTTGCGAATTTCCTCGCGCGCGGCTCGTAGCATCCGACTGCGCCAGATCCGGTGCCACCTGTACGAAAGCTTTTCTCGCGCCGCGGCTCCTCTTTTGGCTCGTCGCCGATTTCGCCGACACTGGCGCCAGACGCGCTCGAGCCAATTCATGCACATTCGTAGCTGGCGGGCTCGGTCCGAGCACCGCACGCGACGCAGCTTGCGCCCAGCGTCAGAGCGGTGAAAAAGTCCTGTGGGCGCGACGCGAGCTCGCCCCCTTCCTCGAGCTCCTCGTCATCGAGCTGATACAGCAAGGCCACCTCGATCCCGAAGTTGCCGCCCTGGCATCCAGCACAACGATGCGCGACGCGCGGTCCTTCCGCTCCTGATTCGCCCGCCTCGATCTCCGCGTTGTAGCCGTCACGCTGCGGATCGAACACATCGGCTTCGCGCCCGCACTGCGTGCAAGCCAGACTAAGCCTGCCCTCTAGCTCTGCTTGCTCCCCGAGCAATGCTCCCGTCAGGCGGAAGCTCGCCGCCCCGCAGCCGCACTGCAGTCGAAACCGAGCCCGCTCCACGCTTTCCCACCCGGCTTCGTGCTCCAGGGTTGCGTGAAACACCGCGATGCAGCGAGCCCGCACTCGACGGGCGCGCTGAACGATCTCGCTCGGCTCCGGCGGACCGAGTCGCTTGCACCGCATGCAGACACCGCCCGTCCGAGCCGCAGTTTCCGGAAGGATGCCGGCTCCACAAGCCTTGCAAGGGACTCTCGGTGACACCGGACGCAGAGTGACATCGATTTCGAAGCGCGTCACCGCGCACCAGGAGAAGGCTCACCGGCGTGAAGTAGCTGGAATGCTGGGCCAAGCTCGAGCGTTCACCCCTTTGTCGATGGCCAAGCTCAGCGCTCGCCTCTCCGTCCTCATTTCCTTGATCTTTCTCGTCGGGTGCGATCACGCGACGAAGGGTCTCGCCAAGGGAGAGCTCGACGGGGAAGGCGCTCGGGAGCTGATCCGCGGGGTCGTCGGCTTCCGGTACGTGGAGAACACGGACATCGCGTTCAATCTCTTGCGCTGGGTTCCGGAGACGATTCGAACGCCCGGCCTCCTCGTCTTCGGAGCCATCACGCTCATCGTCCTCGGGCTCCTGCTGCTCCGCGGACGGAGCGAGCCGCGGGTATTCAGACTCGCCCTCGTTCTGGTCACCGCTGGTGCGATAGGGAACTACCTCGACCGCTCCATCAGGGGTTACGTCGTCGACTTCGTTCACGTCCAGCACTGGCCCGTGTTCAACATCGCCGATGTCTACATCACGGTCGGCTACGCTCTCTTGGCGCTGGGCCTGTTGCTCTATCGGCGCACCGACAAGGCCTTCCAGCGGCGCTCGGGGTAGTCGAGGACAGCGCGGTAACGTGCCAGACGAGCTCGTTGAAGCAGTATCGTCGCCGTCACCGTGGTTCGCTCGAACTCGAGGGCTATCGCGCGGTTTTGCCTCGACATCGAGCAACCGTTGCCCGAAGCGGCTCTCCGCGACGTCATGGTGCGACCCGGCGCCGAGGAGGAGTACCGGCGCGATCTCGCCCGCCGCGAGGAGCACTCTCGCTCGGTCGAAATACCCTGGATCCAGCGCTGGCTCTCCACCAAGCCTCTCCCGGCGTGCGACCCTTTTCCTACACAGCTGGTCCAGGCGCTGCACGATCGCTTGGAGACTGAACGACTCTCGCTCATCGAGCGTCGACCGCTATCCATCTCGAGAAAAGAATGGTCGTCCTCGGCCGCGTTGCAGACGGCTCTCGGTCGCTCGGTGCTCTCCGGCGCCGGGAGCCAAGAACAAGCGCTCGCCTGGCAAGGTGTCAGTCGCGTCGTGGAGCGAGTGCTCGAACGCAACGACTCGAGCGCAGACGAGCGCGAGTTTCTCGATCGGGCGAAGCTGCGGCGGCGAGAGGATCTGGCGGGGCTGACGGGCTGACTACGCGGCGAGCGCCTTCTTGAGCGCTCCGATCGCCTGATCGACGGCAGAGCGGACCGCGGGGGTCTCCGCGAGCGGGTTCAACATGACGAAATCGTGGATGGTTCCGTTGTAGCGAGTCGACGTCACGCGCACGCCGGCTCGTGAAAGCTTGTCGGCGTAGGCTTCACCTTCATCCCGAAGGATGTCGCCGTCCACGATGATGAGCGCGTCCGGCAGGCCCTTCAGGTCTTCGATCGACGCGCGCCCCGGCCAGGTGACGACGTCGGTCTCCTTGCCGGTGAGGCCCTCGAGGTCGAACATCCACTTCATGTTCGCGGCCGTGAGCCACGGCCCCTCGGCGAATTTCTCGTAGGATTCGTTCTTCGAGAGGTAATCGACCAGCGGGTAGAACAGGACCTGGAAGCGCGCCTTGGGCCCCTTGCGTTGCTTCGCCATGAGCGTGACCACGGCCGTCATGTGACCGCCGACGCTGTCACCGACGAGGGCCAGTCGAGACGCATCTACCTTCAAAGCCTTCGCGTTCTCGACGGCGTAGACCATCGAGGCGTAGGCCTGTTCCTGCTGCGTCGGGTACTTTGCGTCCGGCGAGTTGATGTAGTCGACGAACACGATGGCAGCGTGCACGCCGTTGGCGAGCTCCCGCACGAGCCTGTCATGCGTGACCTTGTCTCCGAGGACCCAGCCTCCACCGTGAAAGTACATGATGAGCGGCAGGATTTCGTTGGGCGTCGCCTTGGCGGGTCGAACGATGCGAATGCGGGTCTCACCAGTGGGCCCCACGGGCCAGGTCGTGTCCTCGATCTGCGCATCGGGAAGCGTGGTGAGCTGAGACTGGAGGTCCGTCAGGACCTGATGCGCGGCCTTCGGATCGAGCTCGTAAAGCTGCGGACCGCTCAGGCCGTCGATAAAGGATTGCGTCGTGGGTTCGAGTGACATGTCCGGCGTTCCTCCTTTTCCTCGCGTCACCCTCGTGGGTCGTCGAGGAGTGCTTGTTCCGGAGCAACCCGCGTGCCCTCGAATTTCACGGCTTTCCGGCACCGGGC
>JAEZYO010000752.1 GCA_023419055.1 Pseudomonadota bacterium
AGACCGAGCCGAGCGCCGTTTCGCTCGATTCACTGCCGGTCGAATCCAGGAAGACGGCCGAGGCAGCCAAGGCAACCCCAGAGGCCAAGTCGACTCCGGCCGCCCCGACCAAGCCCGCCGCTGCGGCGAAGGTCGAAGAGCCGGAGCCGAAGGGCCCGCTCACACTCGACGAAGCGATCCGTAAGGCCTCCGGCGCCAAGGCGAAGTCAGCACCGGCGAACGCAAAGTCGTCGTTCACCTCGGCGCCCAAGAGCACACCGCGCAAGAAGGGCGGCGCGAGCGACTACGACCCCATGAACGGCAAGCTCTGAGGGCGACCCCAAGAGCTTGGAGCCGGTCCTGGAACCTGGGACCGGCTCTTAGTCGAGTCGCAAGCGGTAGGTGACCTTCACTTCGCCGCTCGGGGACGTCGGAAACTCGAGCGCGTAAAAGCTCTCGGCGACGCAGTCGATGACGCGTCGGTCGGGAAGATCGGAGGCGCCGTCCAGGATCCGGGTGATGCGTCCGTTCTCTCCGATCACGAAGCGAAAGACGATGCTCCCCGTCAGGCTGGTGTCGCGATCGAAGCCGTCGCGATAGCAGCGGGCGAATAGCCGGTAACCCGCGTGGATCGTCTCGTGGATCTCGTCCGGATCGATGGAGCCGGGTGAGCTCGGGTCGATGACCACCCCGGGCTGTTCTTCGCCGTCGGCGTCTTCTTTCTTCCGCTTCTTCGCCGCAGACTTTTTCTGCTTCTCCGTCATCGGCTCGGCGAGGCGGTAGACGTAGGTCCACTCGGCTTTACCCGCCTGTGAAAGCTCTCCGAAGCGGAGCTCCCCTACCCTGGAAGTGAGGCAGCTCTCGACTTCCGAGTTGCGGATGGTGGAGTCCTCGACGGCCGGGTTTTGCACCACGCCGGTCTTGTCGACGAGCCAGCCGATGCGCACGAACCCGCTCGAGCTCGGCGCTCGAAAGAAGCACTTTCGAAGCTCGAGCTCGTTGCTCCGCATCGCGTTCACCACGCGCGCGGGCTCGAGCGAATCCACCTTCGCAGCGCGCGTGGCGGAGGGGGCCTCTTCATTGCTCTCCGCGTCCGCCGGGCGGGGCTGCGAGCCGCCGCACGCGACGGCGAGGAGCGAGAACCAAACGAGTGAAAGACGCATGACCTGAACCTCTCCCGCTTACCATAGGTCCGCTCCCGCCGGGCCCCGCAGCCGGCCCGTTCAGCTCATTTTCCGCCGGAGGAACCACTCCTCCGAGTTGAGCCGACAGCCGGGTGACAGCGGATCCTGGCACCGGTTCCAGTCCCGGAGAAAGGATGCACCCGAGCTCCACGGGAGCTATCCTGAGCGCGTGTCCCTACGAGTCGAACTCCAGACGGTCGTAGACGCCCTCCTGAAGCGGCCGGAGCAGGCGCTCCCGCTCGACGCAATCTGCGACGCCATCGGCGTGATGGCGATCACGTCGGAAGAGATTGGACTCGTGCTCGATGAGCTCGAAGCTCGAGGGCGCACCGTCGCGGAGAGCCCGACCGGCGCCAGGGAGAGCTTGATGACGGTGCTGCGCTCGGCTCGAGAGCTCAAGCAGACGCTCGGCAGGAGCCCGACCTCGCGCGAGATCGCGGCGCACTCGGGCCTGAGCGAAGAGTCGGTGCGCCTCGGCCTGCTCTTCGCCACCCTGCTGCAGCGCTAGTTGCCCGCGCTGGCGCTCACAAGCCGGGGATCGGGCCGCCCACCGGGTCACCGTACTCGGGCACGTCGAGATCGAAGTAGTTCAAAATGGAGCAGTGCAGGCTGCCCGTGTAGGCGCCGTTCGCGAGCACGCGGCGTCCGGTCTGGAAGCCGCCGACGTGCCCCGCGAGCATGATCGGCATGTTGGTGCGCCCGTGCGAGTCCCCGTCACCGTTCTCCGAGGTGTAGAGCACGAGCGACTCGTCCAGCAGGTTGCCGCTCGCCGTGCTCGCGGCCTTGAGTGAGTTCATGAGGTAGCCGAAGCGGCGCACCTTGAAGCGCGAAGTCGTGATGACGCGCGCGTCGGCGATCGCCTTCGCCTCGGCTTGCGGCAAGCCGTCGAGATCGGTGGCTCGATCGGTGTCCCCGAGCTTGTGCGAGATGAAGTGATCGC
The DNA here is from genome assembly GCA_023419055.1 of Pseudomonadota bacterium. The sequence continues at coordinate 2,104 of JAEZYO010000752.1, forward strand.
TCCACGTACCGACGCCGTCCGGCAAGTCGTACGCGCCGAAATCGAGCCCCCAGCTGTTCGAGTACTGAAGCGCGACGACGCGCGTGAGGTCGCAGGCCATGGCGAGCACCGCGAGGTCGATCATCTGCTTGAACTTGACGTGCATGTTCGGCGCCTTCACCGGCGCCTCCGGCACGGTGCAGCCTCCGCCCGCCGAGGAGCCTATCTGCTTCTCGAGCTCGAACACGCTCTCGAGGTGCTTTTCCACGCGCTGCTTGTCCTCGGCTCCGAGGCGCAGGTTCAAGCGCTTGGCGTCTTCTTTCACGTAGTCGAGCACGCTCTGGCGCCGCGCGCGGATCTGCTCGAGGTCGCCGCTCGGATCGGCGAAATCGGCGAAGAGCGTGTCGAAGATCTTCGCAGGATCGCGGAACACGTCCTCGGCCTGGCCGCCGTCGCGGAAGGAGATGAAGCCCTGCGTGATCTCGGTGTCGCCCGTCGCGGAGAAGGTGAGGCTCCGGTACGGGGTCTCGCCCGCGATGTGATCCGCGAGGTACTGATCGAGCGTCGCCTTCTTCGGAACGGAGGGCTCACCGCCGTCCTTGTGGGCCGCGAGCGCCATCGCCGGGCTATGGATCGCGGTGCACACCGGCTGGTGGTTCACCCCGTTCACCAGCGTCACGTCCTCGACGAAGCCCTCGCCGGCGGGCCACTCCTTTTCGGCGGCGTATCCGGTCATGTCCTGCATGCACACGTTGAGGTCGGTCGCGGTGAGCGCGCCCTCCCCGCTCGGGTGCCATTTGCCCGGATCCGTCCCGTTCGGGACGAAGAACGCAATGAAGCGGCGCGGAGCCACGGTCTGCGCGATCGCGCGCTCCGAGCGCATCGCTTCTAGGAAGGGAAGCCCGAGCGCGACGCCGGCCCCACGGAGCAGTAGACGCCGCGGAATCCTCACCTTCTTCATTGTCCTGCCCTCCGCAGCCGGAACGCCGGAGACATCACCAGCGCTCGAGCGAGCGCGGGGAAGCGGAAGCCATCCTCGGCGAAGGACTTGCCGATCTCCTCGAGCGCGCAGCGGT
>JAEZYO010000792.1 GCA_023419055.1 Pseudomonadota bacterium
GCTCGATCCTGCGCGCGGCAAGTTCGCCGATGCCGGGCGTCCGCCCATCCTGGTCGAGCCGGTGCGGGGCACCGTTTCCCTCACGAACCTCACCGGGGCGCTCGACAAGGTGAAGGTCTACGCTCTCTCTCCGAACGGCGAGCGGCTGAAGGAGGTGGCCGTGGAGAAATCCGCGAATGGCGTGCGTTTCAAGCTCGAAGCCGCGAACCGGACTCTGAGCTACGAAGTCGTGCGCGAGTAGGGTAGAAGAGAGCGCGATGTCGCTCTCGGACAAGGTCGTTCTCGTCACTGGGGCCTCTTCGGGAATCGGAGAGGCCCTCGCGCGCGAGGCTTCTCGGCAAGGTGCCTGGGTCGTGCTCGCGGCGCGGCGTGAAGATCGCATTCGGCGCATCGCGGGCGAGCTCGAGGAGGAGGGGCGGCGCGCGCTCGCCGTGCGCTGTGACGTCACGAGCGACAGTGACGTGGCGGAGGTCGTGGCGCGCGCCACGGGCCTCTTCGGCGGCATCGACGTCCTTCTGGCGAACGCCGGCTTCGGCGTGCAGGGACGCATCGACCAGCTTTCGATCGAGGACTACCAGCGCCAGTTCGATACCAACGTCTACGGCGTCATCCGGGCCGTGAAGTGTGCGCTGCCCGAGCTCAAGCGACGTCACGGCGCCATCGGCGTGGTCGGGAGCGCGAACGGCTATCTCTCGATACCCGGCTGGTCCGCGTACTGTATGAGCAAGCACGCCGTGCAGTCGCTCTGCGCGTGCATCCGGCACGAGCTCTCTCCCGAGGGAGTGAGCGTCACGCACCTCGCGCCCGGGTTCGTGGACAGCGAGTTCCGCAAGATCGACAATCAGGGGCGGCTTCAGGCCGATGTCGAAGACGTCGTGCCGAGCTGGCTCGCCATGCCGTCACAGCCGGCGGCGCGTCTGATGCTGAAGGCCGTGCTCGAGCGGCGGGAAGAGGCGGTCATTACCCTTCACGCCAAGCTGGTCGTCGGCTTGGAACGCCACGCGCCCCGCCTGGTCTCGGCCGCTCTCGGCGTGGCCGGCCCGCTCGTGCGCCGCTTCAGCAAGACCGTTTGAGCTCCAACGAATAGCGGATGGAACATTCGCGCCTCCTCAGAATCGAGGCGCATTCTTCCGCGGCCGGTGCGAATCCCTGGCGAGGGCGTGCGGCGCCATCGGAAAAGTTCTGGGTTGTTGGATTATCGCCGGTGCTGTCAAACAAAAAAAACGGGTGCGGCCAGCCCGATGAGAAAGCGACGGGGGCGGTCCCACGAAGGGTGAGCTGACCTCGCTTTCGCCCACACGAACAGGGGCAGCCATCCCACAGCATCCGCCGGTCGCGCACCCCTGCGCCCGCGCGGGAAATGTGTCCTCGAGTTCACCATGCCGCGACCGCACCTCGTCTCGTCCTTCGCCGTGCTCCCAGTGCTCGCCGTCCTCTACATCACCGCGGCTTGTTCGGACGGCTCGTCCGACCAAGACGAGGGCGGTGAGAAGGGAGGGGCGGGCGGAACGGGATCCATCGTCCTCGGCGGGAAATCGGGAAACAATCCCGGGACGGGCGGCAGCGCGACCGTGAGCGGCGGGGGCACCACGAGTTGCACGTTCGAGGATGACGGCTCCGGCTGCGTCGGAGCCGCGTACGAGGGCGAAACGCTCGGCCTCGACATCTACATCATGTTCGATCAATCGGGCTCGATGTGCAGCTGCATCGATCCACCGGGAGGGCAGGCCTGTCCGGATCCGAACTGCGAGCAGACTCGCCTGGACGCTGTACGCGCGGCCACGAAGTCGTTCCTCGCCGACAAGGCGAGCACGGGCATCGGCGTCGGCATCGGGTACTTCGGCAAGCAACCGATCGGTGAGGCGAGCTGCGAAGTGGCCGAATATGCCGAGGCGGCCGTCGAGATCGGGATTCTGCCCGACCACGCAGAGGCCATCGTCGATTCGCTCTCGTCCATCGAGCCGACCGGCGAAACGCCGAGCGGCGCCGCCATCCGCGGCGCGTGCACGTACGCGCGCGCCCACAAGAAGGAGAACCCTGCTCGCGAGGTCGTGATCCTCCTCCTGACCGACGGCAAGCCCGAGGCTCCGGTGACTTGCAAGGACGGCGAAGGCGCGTGCTGTCCCACGCTCGACGATGCGGCCGACGCCGCGCGAGAATGCCTGGAAGAAGGCCCCGGGATCAGGACCTACGTGCTCGGGGTGGGCCCCCTGCTGGGCAACCTGGAAGAGATCGCCGACGCCGGTGGAACCGACAAGGCGTACCTCGTCGAAGGCGGCGACGTCGCCGGAGAGGTTCTCGATGCGCTGAACCGTATTCGCGGCGACGCGATCCCCTGCGAGTTCAAGCTGCCGCCGCCTCCGTCCGGTCAAGACCTCCTGCTCGACCGCGTGAACATCACGTTCGCGGACGGAGAATGCAATCCGACCTACTACTCGTACGTGGAGACCGTCGACGCCTGCCCCGCGGAAGGCGGCTGGTACTACGACGATCCTACGGCACCACAAAAGGTGCTGCTCTGCCCGGCCAGCTGCGATCAGGTCGCAGACCCGACGGGCAAACTCTTGTTCACGGTGGGCTGCGTGACTCGGGAAGTCCCGAAGTGAGCGCAGAGCTTCACCTCATCGTCTCTCGGGATTCAGAAAGGAAGTCGGAATATGGCAGCTTCTCTCCATCGCAAGCCGTTCTCCTGGTTGTCGATCCTCCTCGTCGCCGGCGCGTACGCCTGCGGATCCAGCTCGGAGGCCGATCCGGGAAGTGAGGGCAGCGGCGCGAGCAACGGCAGCGGCGCGAGCAACGGCAGCGGCGCGAGCAACGGCAGCGGCGCGAGCAACGGCAGCGGC
>JAEZYO010000295.1 GCA_023419055.1 Pseudomonadota bacterium
TCGCCGTCCTGTTCATGGCCGCGGCGCGAGCGATCTTGAACTACTCGTACGCGATCGCCGTCGGCGACGTGGTGCACATGAAGCTCGTCCCCGAGCTTCGCACCAAGGTCTTCCACAAGCTGCAGCGGCTCTCGTTCCGCTTCTTCGACGAGAACGCCACCGGCTCGATCATCAACCGAGTCACCGGCGACGTGCAGTCGGTGCGCTCGTTCGTGGACGGCGTGCTCTTGCAGGGCGGCATCATGGTGCTGTCGCTCTGCGTGTACTTCGCGTACATGCTCCACACGCACGCGCTCCTCACCGCGGCGTGCCTCGCGCTCACTCCACTCCTCTGGGTCATCACCCACGTGTTCGCGCGCTGGGCGCGCCCCGCTTACGCCAAGAACCGGAAGCTGTCGGACCAGATGGTGCTCGCGATGTCCGAGGGCATCTCGGGCATGCAGGTGATCAAGGTTTTCGGGCGCGAGCAGCACGAGCTCGCTCGCTTCCGCGGCCGGAACCGGGAGGTGCGCGACCAACAGCGCGCCATTTTCACGCAGGTGAGCCGCTTCAGCCCGACGATCAACTTCGTCTCGCAGATGAACATCGCCGTGCTCCTGCTGTACGGCGGGTACCTCGTGATCCATGGGTCCATGTCGCTCGGCGATCTGATCGTGTTCGCGGGCCTTCTCCAGCAGTCGGCCGCCCAGGTGTCCAGCATGGCCGGCGTCATCAACACGCTGCAGCAAAGCCTGATCGGCGCCGAGCGCGTGTTCGAGGTCCTGGACGCTCCCCTCGACGTCGAGAGTCCGGCCCACCCGGTGAAGCTCGACGAGATCCGCGGGCACCTCCGCTTCGAGAACGTCCACTTCGCCTATCACGACGGGACCGAGGTCCTGCACGGCGTCGATTTCGAGGTGCTACCGGGGCAATCGGTGGCAGTGGTCGGCGTGACCGGTTCGGGCAAGAGCTCCCTGCTCGGCTTGATCCCCCGCTTTCACGACGTCTCGCGCGGGCGCATCCTGGTGGACGGCGTGGACGTGCGGCAGCTCGATCTCGATTTCTTGCGCAAGAACATCGGGCTGGTCTTCCAAGAGAGCCTCCTGTTCAAGACGACCGTCGCCGCCAACATCGCGTTCGGCGCGCCCGGCAAGGGTCGGGAAGCGATCGAGCGCGCCGCCCGGCTCGCCGGGGCCCACCAGTTCATCTCGGCGCTGCCGCAGGGCTACGACACCGAGCTCGCGGAGGGCGCCTCGAACTTGTCGGGCGGGCAGCGACAGCGCCTCGCGATCGCGCGCGCGGTCATCCTCGAACCGCCGATCCTCTTGCTCGACGACCCGACGACCGCGGTCGATCCCGACACCGAGCGCGAGGTGCTCGCGGCGCTCGACACCGCGCGGGAGGGAAGAACGACGGTGATCGTCGCGAGCCGGCTCTCGACCCTGCAGCGCGCCGATCTGATCTTGGTGCTCGACGACGGCAAAATCGTCGAACGCGGGACGCACGACGCGCTGATGGCGATGCGCGGCGCCTACTATCGCGCCGCCTCCCTGCAGGCCGCCGATCGAGAGAGCCTCGGACTGCTCTCGGGCTTCGGAGGGCGAGCGTGAGCCGAGACGTGAGCGTCCGCGAACAACGGCCCCTCGATCTCGGCATCATCCGCCGGCTGTTCGCCTACACGAAGCCGCACGCGAGGCTCAGGAACTGGCTCATCGTGCTCGTGACGCTGCGGGCGGTTCAGCTCCCGCTCGTCACCTGGGCGACCGCCGCGGTGATCAGCGGTCCCATCGCGCACCGGGACGCGCGCGGAGGCGTCCTCGGGGTCGCGGGGTTCGTGGCGCTGGTCGCGTTCACCGAGTACTGCTTCGTGTTCCGTTCGCGCTTCGCGCTCTTGCTCGGCGAAGCGGTGGTGCACGACCTGCGGAACGAGCTCTACGCGCACCTCTTGCGCATGCCGATTGGCTTCTTCAAAAAGACGCAGGTGGGGCGGCTGATCGGGCGCGTGACCTCGGACATCGACGTGGTGCGCACGGGGGTTCAGGACGTCGCCTTCGTGAGCGTGGTGCAGGCGGGGCAGATGCTCGTCACCGCGCTCTTGATGCTCTACTACGACTGGGCGCTGTTTTTGGTGGTGCTGGTCATGGCGCCGGTGCTCTGGGCGGTGGTGAAGCACTTCCGACGCAAGCTGAGCGACGCCTACCGCGCTCAGCAAGAGAGCTTCAGCCGTGTGACCGCGACGCTCGCCGAGAGCGTCACCGGCATCAAAGAGATCCAGGGCTTCGTGCGCCAGGACGTGAACGGCGGGCTCTTCGGCCAGCTGATCTACGACCACTCGAAGTACAACATGGGGGCGGCGCGGCAATCGGCGGTGTTCCTGCCGCTGCTCGAGTTCAACGGGCAGCTCTTCCTCGCGATTCTGTTGGTCGTCGGCGGTTACCAGGCGCTCGGTGGTGAGGTGGAGCTCGCGAGCTTGATTCAGTTCCTGTTCCTCTCGACCGCGTTCTTCGCCGCCATCCCGATCATCGGCAACCAGTACAACCAGGCTTTGACCGCGATGGCCGGTGCCGAGCGAGTCTTTCACCTGCTCGAC
>JAEZYO010000297.1 GCA_023419055.1 Pseudomonadota bacterium
ACGACTAACAGCCGGCTCGCTCCACGTCAAAAGGTGAGCTAGCTTGACGCTCCCGTTGCGGGCCGTCGCTGTGACCACCAGGTTCAGGATCCAACCGACGCTTCGAGCAGCCTGGATCGTCGCTGAACTCGTGGCCCTTCGGGCCCTCGTGCCTCGCTGGTTTCTCCGCGACTCCCTCGATCAACTCCTTCTGAAGCTCTCGCAAAGGGTGAGGGTGAGCCGCTCGCCCGACCTCGCCGAGCTCGAGCGGCTGGTGCGGCGCGGCGAGCTCATCGGGCATCGCGTGACCCGGCGCTCGTCTACTTGCCTCTACCGGTCCCTCTCTCGTTTTGCAGTCCTCTCCCGACACGGATACGACCCCACTTTCCTGATGGGGCTCCCGCGCACGAACGACGGGACGGCGGGTCACGCCTGGGTGGAGATCGGGGGCGTCCCCTTTGCGGAAGCCGAAGATGTAGCCCGATTCAAGGTGACCTTCCGCTACCCGCCGCAGTAAAACGGTGAAACGCTGAGCACTCGATGAGCGTCGAATCGAACTTGGGCGACGAGCCGCTTCGCCCCCGCGACAAATGCCTGCTGACCGTCCTCGACGACGGAACCGGCGTCATCTTGAACCTCGAGACCAAGTACTACTTCACCCTGAACCAGACCGGGGTCGCGCTCTGGCAGGCGCTCGAGGCGGGCGCGGGCACCGCGCGTGAAATCGCGCAGGCGCTGTCTCGCACGTTCGAGGTCGACGAGGCGCAGGCGCTCAAGGACGTCGAGGACGTGCTCCGCGAGCTGGTCGCGGAAAACCTGGTGGAACGCGCGACTTGAGCATGGCTTCCGACGAGCTCGAGCTCCGGGCAGGAGGCTACTTCGTGCACCCGACCGCGCGGGTGGACGACGGCGCGGTGATCGGTGAGGGGACTCGAATCTGGCATTTCTGCCACGTGATGGCGGGCGCGCGGCTCGGGAGCCAAACCGTGCTCGGGCAGAATTGCTTCGTCGCCGCGGGCGGGATCGTCGGAGATCGCGTCCACGTTCAGAACAACGTGAGCATCTACGACGGGGTCGAGCTCGCGGACGACGTATTTTGTGGCCCTTCGGTGGTGTTCACGAACGTCACGAACCCGCGCGCATTCATCAGCCGGAAGGCGATTTACGAGGCGACCAGCGTGAGCCGGGGCGCGAGCATCGGCGCTAACGCCACCATACTCCCCGGGGTGAAGCTCGGGGAATATTGCATGGTCGGAGCGGGAGCCGTGGTGAGCCGCGAGGTGCTGGCTTTCGCGCTCGTGGTCGGCGCGCCGGCGCGGAAAATCGGCTGGGTCGGACGGGCGGGCGAGCGCCTCGCGTTTCACGACGGCGTCGCAGAGTGCGACCTCAGCGGTGATCGCTATCGCGAGGAAGCGGGGCGCGTTTCGCTCGAGCGGCGGGGCGAACTGCCTCGCCGGATCGAAATGAGCGCTTCTTCACGCAGCTGACGGTGTTGCCCGTTTCCGGCGCCCGTACTAAACGGGCTCGATGGGTCTTGGATCTGTTCGACGCACCGCGCTCGTGACCGGCGCGGCTGGTTTCGTCGGTTCACACCTGGTGGATCGCCTGTTGGCGGAGGGTTACGAGGTGGTGGGGCTCGACAGCCTGATGACGGGCGATCTCGCGAACCTCGCGTCCGCGTCGCGCGACCCGCACTTCCACTTCCAGGCCGGCGACGTGCGGGAGCCCATGCACGTGTACGCCGAGGTGATCTTCAACTTCGCCTGCCCGGCCTCGCCGGTTCATTACCAACACGATCCGCACGCCACCTTCACGACCAGCGTGCTCGGGGCGCTCCGCATCGTCGAGATGGCGCGCGGTCGTCGTTGCAAGGTCATCCACGCGTCGACCTCCGAGGTCTACGGCGATCCCAGCGTTCATCCGCAGCCGGAGAGCTACTGGGGGAACGTAAACCCGATCGGCCCCCGCGCCTGCTACGACGAGGGGAAGCGCGCCGCCGAGACGCTGTTCATGGACGCGAAGCGCTCGTGGGGGCTCGACGCGCGCATCGTCCGCATCTTCAACACCTACGGACCGCGCATGGCGTTCAATGACGGACGCGTGGTCTCGAACTTCATCATCCAGGCGCTCCAGGGCGAGCCGCTGACCGTCTACGGTGAGGGCAAGCAGACCCGCTCCTTCTGCTACGTGGACGATCTGGTCGAGGGCTTCGTGCGGGTGTCGCGGTTGAACGAGCTCGACGGCCCGATGAACCTCGGAAACCCTGGTGAGTTCACCGTCCAGGAGCTCGCGGAGCTCACGCTCGAGCTCGTCGGGTCAAACTCGAAGATCGAGCGGCGGCCGCTGCCCGCGGACGATCCCAAGCAGCGTCGCCCCGACATCTCGAAGGCTCAGGGGCTGATCGGCTTCGAGCCGAGCGTGCCTTTGCGAGAGGGGCTGCGGCGCACGATCGAAGACTTCAAGACGCGCGTCGGCGAGCGCAACGGGCCGTCCGAAAGCGCCGCGCCGCTCACCTCGCGCGTCGTCACCTCGGCTTGATCGCGCTCACGCTCTCGTGAGCGCGATCGGCCGTCCAAGCTTGCTCGACATCACTCGCGCGAGCGTCGCCCAAAGCTCGTCTCCCGTCTTGGCAGCGACCCATCGCTGCTCGTTCGGGATCCAATCGAAATGCCAGGCGGAGCGATCCGCCGCCATCCAGATTTGACGCGCGGCCCGGTGCGAGTTCACGACGTACTTCGCGCCGTCCGAGAACTCCACGTTGAGGATGTCGCTCGCGAGCTCGGCCTCGAAGTCCTCGCTGTCGAGCGCGTCGAGCGCGCGGACCAACGCCGCGAGCTCGGGGTAGGCGAGCTTTTCGTACTCGGACTCGGTGAGGTCGGCCATCACTGTGGCGCTGGCGCGCCGGGGATGCAGGCGCCTGCCATGCACTGGTTGCCCGGGTTGCAGTCGTTCGCCGTCGCGCAGGGGAACGCGCACTTCTGAAATTGAGTGTTGCAACGGTGGGTCACGCATTGCGCGTCGGAGGTGCAGGGGAGCGCCATGGGGCCCGGGGTGGAGAGCGTTCCGGCCGGCGCGGGTTGAGCCGCGGTCGGAGTGGGCGCCGGGGCCGGCGCTGGAGCAGGAGCCGCCGTTTGTTGGGGGGCCGGCTGCTGCTGTGGGTAAGGCTGTTGCTGCTGCGGGTAGGGCTGCTGTCCGTACGGCTGCTGGGGCGGGGGTTCTTCGTCCTTCTTCTTGCAGGACACGACGACGAGCGCGCTGAGCGCGATGACGGAACAGGCAGAGGCGAGGCGCATGCTTTGTTTCTCCCGCGCTCGATCTAGTGGACCTTGGTCGATTCGGTCAACCCGAGCCCGGTGAAACAGCGCCGAAGCAATGATTTATCGCCGGAATGCGCTGCCTTCATTGTCGGAATACGTTGCAGCTGAACCCTGAGCCTCGAAACAGACCCTGAGGGTAGTGCGGAGTAGTAGGGATTTCGGAAATGGGGAAAGAGCCGCTTCGAGGGCGATTCGATGTTATCGTCCGTGCTTGGTCCGATGACCGAGGGTGCCGACGAGGTCGAAGTCCTGAGCAGCGAGGCAGTGTCGCGGCTGAGGGCGGACCTGCACGCCGCGCTGAAGCGACGTCCGGCTCAGGAGGCGCGCCTCTCGGGCGTGCTCCGTGTCCTGTCGCGGTATTCTCCGCGCCTCCGGGCGGAGCTCGTGCTCGCGGTGGAAACGATGGTGCGCCGGTCGTCGTTCCAACGCCCGCTTTACGGAGCGCTCGTGAGGGCGCTCGCGGAGCAAAATGATCCACGGCTCGGTCCGGCCCTCGGTCGGGCGCTGCAGACTGAGAGCGCGGGCGGCCTGGCCAGCCTCTCGGCGGCGTCACTCAGCGGCGATCCGGCGCTCGCTGACGTGCTCGCGCGGCTCGCGGTGAGCCGGCACTCTCAGATCGCGTTCGCCGCCGAGCTCGCGCGAGTGGCGCGTCGCGAATCGCAGGGGGCGCACGTTGCCTCGATCGCGCCGAAGATCAAGGAAGCGCATCGCATCGCGCTCTGCATGGAAATGTTCGTGCCCTTGCTCTGGCAGCCGCCGCTCGATTCGAGCGTCTGCCCGGCGCTCGCCGTGCTGCGCGACTCCGAGCGACACCTCGGCCGCTGGCTGGTGCTCGCCGAGCTCGCCGGGAGGGCGGGCGACAGCGCCCCACGCCGTGAAGCCGAGGAGAGGGCGACCGAGGGGCCGTCGAGCGCGCGCGCTGCGTGGGCGCTCGTCGCGTGGGCGCTCGATCAATCTCGCCCGGAGACGGCGGTGCGCCCGACGCTCGAGCTCATCGCTCGCTTGAGTGATCGACCGAGCTCGGACAAGGACACGACGTTCCTCTTCCGCCTCGCCGAAGCGGGAGTGTCCGGGGCGCGTCACATGCTCGAGAACCTCGCGAAGGGCAGCTCGCTCGCGAACGAGCCTGCCGTCCGCGCGGCGCTGCACCTCGCGCGAGAGTATGGTGAAACGCGCTTTCGCGCACAGCTGAGGGACGCCGCGCACAGCCCGAAGCGCGAACATTTGCGCGGCTTCGCGGCTGCGGCGCTCTTCGACCTGGGTGATCGCGACGCCGCCGTCGGCGTCGCCGACGAGCTCGGAAAGAGCCGACAGCTGGCGGCGTTGGCGTGGTCCGGGCTCGTGCGCGCCGGCTGCGCGGGGCTACACTCGGGTCAGCTCGTGACCGAACCCAACTACCGTCGCGTCCAACTCGGCTGGGTGGAGTGAAGGCCCGCTTCGCGCCGCTCGCGGCTCTCGCGCTCGCGTTCGCGGCTCCTCCCGCGCCCCACGCGCGCGCCCAGAGCGCCGCGCCCGAACCACCGCCGCTCGTCGTCTTCGCCGACAGGGACGACGACGATGACGACGGGGTGCCGGATGGCCAGGAAGAGCGGCTTTCGGCGGCGTCCCTCGTGGACGTGCTCCCCCTGTCGCTCGCGCCGAAACGAGTGGGAGCCCTCGAAAAGGGCTGCTTGCGCTACGTGAACGACGGGAGGCACTGGCTCGGCGGCGGCAACGCGCCACGAAAGTTGGGCCTGCAGGGCCTGTGCGCGGGGCGCTCGGCCATCGAGGTGAACGGCGAAACCCAGCCCGTCGACGTCGTCGAGGTGCTCGCGGTCGACGGGCGAGGAACCCGCGTGGATCTGGCCACGTCGCACGCAGCCATTTCTCGCATGCTCCCGACCGAGCTCTACGCCGAGGCGCCGGACCGAGAGGAAGATCCCGATGCGCTGCGCTGGATCGTGGTCGGCCCCGACGGCTCCTTGCCCGACCAGCTGAGCGTTCGTTCGATGCGACCGGATGGGCGCGTACTCGATTCTCTCGACGTGGTCGAGCTTGCTCCCGACCCCTGTCCCGACGGGACGCCGCCTGCGCTGAGCTGCAGGAGAACACCGCTGATTCGCGCGACCGGAGACCGCATCGATCGCACCCACCCGGAGTCCTCGGCGCGCTCGTTGCGCGCGGAGGTCGGGGGCCGCCTGCTCGTTTCCATCGCCGGCCGCAAGGCGGCCGGCATCCGCGTCGGGGGGCCGCGCGTGACCTCGGTCGGACAGATTGACCGGTTGCGCGGCAAGGTGAGCTTTCACATCATGCGCCTGGCTCCGGGCGGTATGCCCGCGATCGGGGGCGACGACGGCGGGGCTCTCGGGATGGCGCGCGACGAGCTCGACACCGCGAGCGGGCTCTGGGGTCAGTGCGGAATTCATTTCGGCAATCCGAGCGAGCAGCCGATGGCCGTGCACGACCCTCCGCCCCCGCACCTGCTCGCCATCGGCTGTGATCTGGGCCTCCCGGCGAGCGGGGGAGAAATCCGCTTCGCCGTCGAGGGGCGGCGAGTCAGGGTGGCGACCTCGGCTCGCCAATCTCCGATCGAGGTGGCCGAGCGCGTGGCGAAGGCCCTCACGGGGCTCGGCTTCACGGCGACGCCGAGCGTGAACGCGCGCGTGGCTCCCGCTGCTTTTCCCACCGTCGACGTGCTCGTGCGAAAGCGTGACGGCTCCCTCGCGACCCTCAAGCCGGACGGGAGCGCACCGCTCTCCAGCGACTCGACGCTCGGAGCGTGCATCGGTCAGGTGAACCTGGCCGACGGTCTGACCCACTTTTCCGACTCGGACGCGGCTTCGGGGACGCTCGAAGAGCGGACGTTGATCAAGGCGTACCAGGACGCCGATCCGACGACGATCGACATCTTCATCGTGCCCGCGTTCGGCGGGTCCGGCCGCATCGGTGAGTCCTTCGTCGACGGCGAGCGCGCCAGCATCCAGAACGTCGTCATCCTCGATCGAGCCGGGATCCGCGCGGGAGCGCGCTCGTTCGCGCTGGCCCACGAGCTCGGGCACATCCTGCTCGACATGCCGGGCCATCCGGACGACTTCGGCGTCGACCGACCCTCCGCGCTGATGGACGCAGACGCCGCGGATTCGTCGATCTTCGGGCCTCGCCGGCTGAGCGTCGCCGAGTGTGAGCGAGCCGTACTGCAGAGCGGTCCCTCGTCGCCGCTCCCGCTCCTCAGTGATTGGCCCTTGGTCTCGCGTTCATCGACGGCGCGTCAGCCGCTCCCGAAAGCGGGCGCGGTCAGCCAGCGAACCGTGCGATAAAGGGCCCGTGAATGGCGAATCCGCTCGGGAAAGAGCGCTCCTGTCCCAGGGAACCAGCGACGCTCCGATCTATCGAATGGTCGAACGCGCCTTGATCGAGCGAGGGCTCGGGGGAGCCACGCTCGTGGACGTCGGCGCCGGCGCGGGCTCGTTGTTTCCCTTCGTGCGAAAGCACGTAGCGCGCTATATCGGCGCCGACATCGTTCGCTACGAGGCGTTCCCGGAAGACGCCGAGTTCGTCTCGGTCGACCTCGACAGCGGCCGTCTACCCTTCGAAGACGGCTCGATCCCGCTCGTGACGTGCGTCGAGACCATCGAGCACGTCGAGAACCCGCGTGCCCTCCTGCGTGAGCTCGTGCGAGTCACCGCCCCTGGGGGCTGGCTCTTCGTCACGACGCCGAACCAGCTGAGTTTGGCGAGCAAGCTGTGCCTGGTCTTCAAGGACGAGTTCCTGCACTTCCAGGAGCGGCCCGGGCTCTATCCCGCCCACATCAGCGCGCTGCTCGAAGTCGACCTCCGCCGCATGGCGGCCGAGCTCGAACTGGTCGACGTGCAAATCACCTATACGGGGCAGGGGCGGGTGCCATTTTCGGCGAAGAAGTGGCCGTTTTGGCTCTCCCGGGCGCGTGGAAAGCGAGCCCGCCTGTTCAGCGACAACGTCTTGCTCGCTGCTCGAAAGCCGAGCGCTGCCTCACTCGGGAACGATGAACGATAGGTCGGTCCCCGCCGCGTACGCGTAGCTCACGAACGAGTCGAACCCGTCGACCAGGACACCGACGGGACGATCGGCGACGACGCGGTGCACGCCGTCGTTCTGGTCACCCGGCAAGAGGTTGTCGGGCGCGCGGAGCGCAGGATCGATGACGGGGAAAGAGAGCTGACAGGAGTGGACGAGCCACTCTTCCCGCTTACCCGCGGGCGGCCCCGGCACGACTCCGGCCAAGGTCGTCCGGCAGTCCCAATCCTCGAGGTAGCGGCCGTCGAACACGATCACGGCGTCGGGCGGCGCGATGATGCGGACGAAGTCGAAGCTGTACTTGTCGGGCGTCAAGAAGACGTAGGACGAGCGAAATTGCTCGAGCGGGGGGAGCGTGAGGAGGCGCGGATCCCCGCCCGGGTAGCCGCTCTGGACGCCGG
>JAEZYO010000828.1 GCA_023419055.1 Pseudomonadota bacterium
ACCGCTGCCGGTGTCGCCGCTCGATCCGCTCGTACCGCCGTTGCCGGTGTCGCCGCTCGATCCACTCGTACCGGCGGTCGGCGCGCTGCCGCCCGAGCCGTCCGTACCGCCGACGCCACCGGCGCCGCCGGCGCCGACGCCTGCGTCGTCGTCGGAGCCGTCGTTCGGATCCGTCTCGCCGTCGTCGATCACGCCGTTGTGGTTCGAGTCTTCGTCGCCGTCGCTCACGCCGCCGTCGTCGCTGTCCGCGTCGTTCGGATCGGTCCCGAGCTCTTCTTCCTCGTCGTCCGAGAGCCCGTCGCCGTCGCTGTCGACCACCCCGTCCTCGTCGTCGCTCGGATCGTTGGGGTCGGTCTCGCCGTCGTCGACCGCTCCGTCGTGGTTCTTGTCCTCGTCACCGTCCTCGACCCCGCCGTCGTCCGTGTCGGGATCGAGCGGGTTGGTCTTGGTAGCGCCCCCGTCCGCGTCCGCGATGCAGGTGTCGCTGTTCGCGTCGGTGCCCGGGCCGTCGCAGTCGAGACCGAGCTCGGTGCCGTCGAACAAATCGTCGTCGTCGCTGTCCGGATCGAGCGCGTTGATGAGCCCGTCGCCGTCCGTATCGACGGTCGGGTTCGGTTCGGCGCCGTCGGCGACGCCGTCGTCGTCGCTGTCCGCGTCGTTCGGGTCGGTGCCGATGTCGATTTCCGTGCCGTCCGAGAGCCCGTCGCCGTCGCTGTCGACCACGCTCGAGTCGTCGCTCGGGTCGTTCGGGTCCGTCTCTCCGGGGTCGATCGCGCCGTCGAGGTTGAAGTCCTCCGAGCCGTCGCTCACCCCGCCGTCGTCGGTGTCGCTGTCGAGCGGATCGGTGGTCGTGAGCCCCTGGTCCGCGTCCGGCTTGCACTGCCCTGCGGTAGCGTCCGTGCCGGGATCGTCGCAGTCGAGCCCGAGCTCGGTGCCGTCGAACAAGCCGTCGTTGTCGCTGTCCGGATCGAGCGCGTTGATGAGCCCGTCGCCGTCGCTGTCCTCACCCGGCAGGACCTCTTGGCCGTCGGGCACGCCGTCGTCGTCGCTGTCCGCGTCGTTCGGGTCCGTGCCGAGATCTTCCTCTTCGTCGTCGGAGAGGCCGTCGCCGTCCGAGTCCGTGGAGCAATTCCCGGCTCCCGCCGCGCAGCCGCAGGTGTTCGTCGCGGGCAAGCAATCGGGCGCAGCTTCGCCGTCGCAGTCGTCGTCGGTGAGGCACTCGACGCACACGTTCGGGTTCGCCGCGGTGTCGCAGAACGGCTTCTGCGAGCTGCACTCGCTGTCGTCACCGCACTCCTCCACCACCACCTCGGTCGGCGGCACGCCGTCACCGTCGCCGTTGCCGTCGGTCGGGTAGTCCGTCTCCGGAGCGCCCTGAGCGCCTTCTCCCGTGATGATGGCCTGGTTGAAGATGCTGCCGGAAGCGTCGGGGTCGACCTTGACCCTGAACGTGACGGTCGTGCTCGCGCCCACCGCCATGCTGCCGCCGGAGCTGGCGTTGGCGCCGGTGCCGAGTCGAACCGTGACGGTGCGCGTCGCCGCGTCGTAGTCCGCCTGATCGTCTCCCGCCGCGTCGGTCTTGGCTCCCGAGTTCGCGCCCGCCGTGATCGAGATCGAGCCGGGGACGTAGGTGACGCCGAGCGGGAGCGGATCGGTCATCACCGTGTTGACCGACGCGTCATTGCCCGTATTGGTGGCGACGATCGTGTACTCGATGATGTCGTGCGGCCGTAAAATGCCGCCGTTCAGGTCGACGAAGGTCTTGTTGGAGTTCGAGAAATCCGGAGCGAACGTCGAGATCGACGTGACGAACGCGCCGAGCAGGTACGTGTCGCCGTCCGTCGTGGCGCCGATGGTGGCGGACGTGTCCCCGGCGCTCACGTAGTTCTTGATGTCGACGACGTCGATGTCGATGCCGGCCATCGAGTTGGCGGTCCCGGTGAGCTGCGGCAGGTCTCCGGTGTTGCTCACCGCGGAGCCCAGGAAGCTGCGGGTGCTGTTGAAGAAATTGTTCGCCGGATTGACGCCGTTCGTGATGACGTTGTCGTTGAACAAAAGGGCGTCACCGACGTACCTCTGCTCGCCCTCGTAGGCGATCACTCCGAGCTTCGCGTCGAAGCCCGCGGAGGGCACCAAGAACCCACTCAACTCGACCTCGACTCCATCGGAGTCGTTCGCGATCAGATCGAGGCCGTCGAAGATCGCCAGGTTACGCGGTGGATCGCTCTCGAGCTCGTACAGCACGACCATGACCCAGCCCACCATCGGATCGTTGTCGTCTCGACCGACTAGGTTGACCGAGCCGATCCCGCTCACGCGGTAGGCGCCGGGCCCGTTCGACTTGACCAGGGCCGTGACGTCGCCCACGGACTGGTACCAGGCGTTCGCTCCGCGGTCGATGATGGGTGGCTGGTCGGCGGTACCGGCGGTCGTCACGGTCGCCGAGAAGCCGCCTGTCCCGGGGCGGTCGACGGTGATGCTCGTGTCGGGAGCATCGTCGTCATCCATGTAGCCCGCCCAATAGATGAAGGCGTGCGTGACGTCGGCGCCCACGGGGAGCTGCAGGACGGCGGTCGAGCTCGCTTGCGTGACGGTGATGCTGTTGCTCGCGGTCGCCGTGCTCATATCGGAACTCCAGAAGATGTCCGGCGCCGAGTCGGCATTGTTGGAGCTCGACGGGCAGGTGCGCGTGCCCGCCCCCGGCCCCGGCACGGCGGGGTCGTTGTGGCACTCGAAGCCCGTGGTGTTCCCCAACAGGACGAAGTCGCCCTTCTGATTCACCTGGACGCGGAGCTTGGGATCGGCGCTCGCGGGAACCGTCAAGAGACTCGTCGCGCTGAGCGCGAGCAGACTCGAAGCAAGGCGTGTCTTCATGGCCGTCTCCTCGAAAAGAATCTCCTCAAGATGAGGGGTTTAGAACGCGTAGTCCACCTTCGTCGTGACGCTCTGCGAGCCGCTCTTGGTCGATTTGGAGGCGCTCGTCGTTCTGGGTGGTGATGACGGCGCGTCTGTGGGATTCACGGCGCCGGTCGGCGCGGGCTCTTCGATCGGCACGCCGTCCGCGGGAGCGGGCTTGCCGTCGACCTCGTCGATGTGGAACTCGACGCGGCGGTTGTTCTGGCGACCTTCGTCCGTCTCGTTCGTGTCGATGGGCTTCTCTTCACCGAAGCCGGCGGCGGCGAGGCGCTTTTTATCGATGCCCTTCTTCACGAGCCAGGTCACCACCGACTGCGCGCGGCGCTGGCTCAAGTTCTTGTTGTACTTGTCGTTGCCCTTGTCGTCGGTGTGGCCCTCGACGCGCACCTTCGTGAACTCGGGGTGCGACTCGAGCACCGCGAGCACCGCCTGGAGCACGGGCTCACTCTCCTTCGAGAGCTCGGCGCTGTTGTACTTGAACTCGACGCGCTCGATGATCTTGATCTGCCCCTTCTCGACGCGAGCGGCGGGGCAGCCGTGCTTCTTCGGGTCCGCGTTGGCGGGACCGGCGGCGTCGGGGCACGCGTCCTCGGGATCCACGATCGTGTCCCCGTCGCGATCCTTCGGCTTCGGGCAGCCGTTCTTGGCCGGATCGTCGCTCTTCTCGCCCGGCTCGTCGGGACAAGCGTCGTCGCGATCCAGGACGCCGTCGCCGTCACGGTCCGGCGGCGGGCAGCCGTTCGTCTTGGGATCGTCGGTCTTCTCGCCCGGAACGTCGACGCACGCGTCGTCCGGATCGAGCACGCCGTCCTGATCCTTGTCTCCGGGCGGCGGACAACCGTTCTTGGCGGGGTCGTCGTTCTTCTCGCCCGGCACGTCGGGGCAAGCGTCGTCCTTGTCGAGGATGCCGTCGCCGTCGCGATCGGCAGGTGCCACTGCCACGGGCTTCTTCTCGACGCTCTGGATCCAGTCGAACGAGAGCAGCCCGCGCCACTCCGGCGCGCCGAGGCCACGCGTGAGCCCGGGCCCGAAACCCGCGCCGATGCGCACCTCGTCGCCCAAGAAATAGTGCCCGCCCAGGATCAGCTCGAGAGGAGTGGTGCCCTTGTCGAACACCGCGTCGCCGTCCTCCACGACCGTCGAGACGTTCACCTCCGGGCCGAGCAGGAGCTTGTCGTGGAAGAGGCGCACGCCGAGGCTGGCCCCGCCGAACACCTCGCTCCCCGTCTGGGTCTCGGCGAAGGTCTGGTTCTGGCCGCGCCAATAGAAGCCGAGGTTCGCCGCGTACACGAGCTGCCCGATGTCGCCCGCCGCCAGCACTCGGGGCGCCACGCGCATCTGCCCGTCACCCGTGAACGCGTCCTGCGATCCCGTCGGGACGAACACCCTCACCCCCGCCGCGAGCGAGAACGGGTCGCGGTACTTTCCGAGGATCCTCACGTCTGCCGCGATCCTGAGATCGCCGTTGGTCGGGTCGTCCGTCGCGCCGAACGCGGTGCCGTCCAGGATGACCTGATCCCCGTTCTGATAGACCGCGATGGGCAAGCTCAGGCCGAGCCGCAAGCGATCGAACAGGGTGACGTTGCCACCCACGTGGATGACGAGCTGATCTTCGACGATCGCGGCGACCTCGTCGCCGTCCTCGTCGTAGACGACCAGGGGCTTGTGCGCCCAATCGCCCGTGAACCCGAACGCGAGCCGCCCGTTCCCGGCGATGTTCAGCGAATCCTGGCTGAACCAATCACTGCCGCGCTCGGCAGGCTCGAATCGGTTGAGGGAAAAACCTTCGTCGTCCGCGCTCGCGAACGGTGACACGGCGAGCACGGCACCCAGCAGCGCAACGGCGCTGCGAACACTGCGAAGCGAAGCCATCGTAGTCGGCCAATCTATCGAAGCTCGTCCGTGTTCGGAGACAAAAGCCGCCCCGTCGCATGGAATTTCGCTCTGCTTCGCTAAGCGTCGCCCGTTCAGTGCGGAGGCTGCAGCTGCGACTTGCAACGTTCGGACGGC
Organism: Pseudomonadota bacterium; assembly: GCA_023419055.1. Next base: position 4,927 of record JAEZYO010000828.1, read on the forward strand.
CGGGCTGCGTAGGCTCACACGCTTACTTACATCTGGCCCACCCCGATGGCGTTCATGACGCAGGATTCATACCGAGCGTCTATGCCGCGCCTTCGACGTACTCAGCCAGCTTGCCAGCCGAGCTCGAGCGCTCCCCCCTTTTCGTCGACGCGCGTCCCGAGCGCGCCGCCTTCACTGCTGAGCACGTTCGCGAGCCAGCGCGAATCTTGGTCCGACGCTCGCTCGAGCGTGAACTTCTCGAGATGGAGCGGCACCATCGAGAGCCGCGCCAACGCGTGGGTCATCGGATCGAGCTCAGGAAAGTACATGAGCGGCAAGTCGTCCCGGTAATCGTCGTGACCGGTGATGCCTTCGTAGTCGTTGATGAAGTCACCGCAGCCGTAAAGGATGGGGCGCCCTCGATGAACCTCGATGGCTTTCGCGTGATGCGACGAGTGGCCGTGCACCACGTCGACTCCGGCCTCGTCGATGAGCGCTCGCGCGAATAGCCTCTGCCGGTGCGGGATCGCGTACCCCCAGTTTCCTCCCCAGTGAATCGAGACGACCACGAGATCATCGGGTTTTCGCTCTTCCCTCACGCGTGATGCGAAGGTCCGCACCGTCTCCAGCGAGAGGTCGGGCAGGTAGTTCACCCCCGGGCGATGCTCCGCCGCTCCCCACTCGGAGGGGATGCCGCTCGACCACGTCCCCCATCCGTAGACCAGGACGCGCTTTCCCCCGCGCGTCTCGAGCACCGCGGGGGCGCTCGCCTCGCGCGCAGTTCGCCCCGCGCCCGCCGTGACGATCCCTGCAGCGTGAAGCGTGTCGAGTGTCTCGAGGAGACCAGCCTCGCACCAGTCGAGCACGTGATTGTTCGACAGAACCGCGCAATCTACCCCCGCTACCGTCAACACCGGCACGTTGCGCGGGTGCATCCGATAGTTGATGCCCTTCTCCTCGTGCGCCTCGCTCGTGGTGACGCTCGTCTCGAGGTTCACGATGCGTACGTCCGGCGCACGCGCCTCGAGCTCGGCGAGCGCTCGCCCCCACACGTACTCGTACTCGACGCGCCTCGGAATCGGCCCGTTCACGCCTTCCGCGAGCTCGACGTACTCCCGCGCATCACACGACCAACCTTCGAAAATCTCCGGGGGGCTCGAAAAGGGCAGGACCTGGTCGATCCCGCGCCCGGTCATCACGTCGCCGCACAGAAACAGCCTGACGTTGCCTCTCGAGCTCGCCCGCTCCATCGGACTCGACCTCCAGTCGAACTCTACCCCCGATCTCCCGCGCCGCCCGGACGCTTGCTATACCGTCCATCGATGGCCCCGAAGTTCACGCTCGAGCACTTCAATCAGTTCGGAGCCGGCTACCTGCCGCACCACCTCGCCATCGTCATCACGGACCTCGCCGAGGGCCGCCTGAGCGCGGAGCTCGACGTGGTGAAGTTTCATCTCGCTCCGAACGGCTACCTCCACGCAGGCACGGTCGTCAGCCTCGCCGATACCTGCGCCGGCTACGCCTGCATCGCTCACCTGCCCGAAGGCGCCACCGGCTTCACCACCATCGAGCTCAAGTCGAACCACCTCGGCACCGCGCGCTCCGGCGTCGTGACGTGCGTGGCCACGGCGGTCCACCTCGGTCGCACGACGCAGGTCTGGGACGCCAGCGTCACGAGCAAGGAGAGCGGCAAGACGATCGCGCTCTACCGCTGCACGCAGATGCTCCTGTACCCCAAGGCGGGTTGAGCTCGCAGCGGACAGGGGACCGGCTTCGTGCCACGCCTTGCCGCTGTTAGGCCGCCCGTCGACGTCTCGCCAGGAGAGCGAGCGGCGCTAGCAGGAACCAGGCCGCTCGCTGTCCCTCGTCCCGGGAAGCGGCCGCGCGGCAGCTGCAACCGTTCTCGTCACTCCTTGCGGCGGCCTTCTCGGCGTTGGCTTCCGTGGCACCAGCGACGCCGTCGACGGATACGCCTCCGTCGCCGCCAGAATTCGTGACGGTAGCCTCACCACCGTCCGCCTCGTCGCCTTCTCCCGTGGCGCCGCCTTCTCCATTGTTCCCACCGGAGCCTGCCACAGCGTTCCCGGCTACCTCGAGCTCGAAAGTGCAGAGAGTGGTCTTGACCGCCACTGTCGCGGAGCGTTCCCCCGTCTCAGCCGGCGTGAACGTGACCTTCAGCAATTGCTCGCCGCTGCCCGGAAGGTCGCCGCTCTCGATACTCGCAGCGAACTCTTCGGACGAAACCAGCTCCGTGAGCGCGACGGTGGAGCCGGAGCGGTTCTTCATGACGACCGCACGCGCTTCGCTCGTCGTGCCGACTTCCACGTCTCCGAAGTCGAGCGACGGAGGTGACAGTTCGAGCAGCGCTACCCCGCCGGTGCAGCTGCCCGCGGCGCACTGCTTGCCCACGACGCACGCGCTCTCCTCGTCACACGTTTCGCCGTCTTGCATGAGCTCGTTCGGCGGGCAGGTCTTGGTCGAGCCGTCGCAGGTTTCGGCGAGATCGCAAGCACCTTCCGCTTCTCGACAAGTCGTCGTCACGGGCTCGAGCTCGTCATCCGGGCATTCCTCGCTGGATCCCGTGCAGTGCTCCGCCACGTCGCACGGGCCCGCGGCTTCGCGGCAGATGCGGCTCGCTGCCAGGAAAGCACAAGTTCCGTCGACGGCGGCGCCGCTCGCCACGCTGCACGCCCTGCAATCGTTGGTGTCGTCACCGCCGCACGGCGAGTCGCAACAGACTCCGTCCACGCAATGATCAGATGCGCAGTCCGCGTCGACTAGGCAGCTTTCACCGAGCCCGGGGCTCAAGATCCGCGTTCGAATTCGAGCGCTGGTGACGCCGGGCGTCGCGTCGTAGCGCGAGTAAGCGATGAGCACCCGTCGGCCGGCTGCCGCGGCGGCGACGCTCGTCCTCGATACGGGCTCGGCGACGCTCGATGCCGCTCCGCTCACGTTGGCTCCACTCGGAGTTACCCAAATCCCCGAGACGGACGGGAACGACAAGTTCGCGTTCAAGACAGCAACGAACACGTCCTCGCCGTTGAAGGCGAGCGTCGGCGCGCCCCAACCCGTGCCTAGGCTCGGCGCTTTGGTCACCGCGCCCTTGGTCCCAGAAACCTGCGACGGGATGAGCTGACCGTCGAGCAAATGTACGACCAAGAAATCGCTGCCAACTGCCCCTACGTTGTATTCCCCCGCATAGAGCCAGGGCGGGCCGACCTCGATGACGAGCGGCACGTCGTCGATCCAAGCGCCGCTGGCGTTCAGTCGTCTCGCGTACACGTCGCCCTCGAAGCCCACCAAGTCGTGCCAAACCACCAGGTATCGTCCGTTCGTGAAAGCGAGCTTCGCCTTCGTTTGGTTACCGGGCTTGACGATGATCGGAATCCCCGACGGATCGAGCACAGCCCCCGTTGCGCTCACGCGTGCACCGTAGACGTCCGCCGACCCCGCTCGATTGTCGTCCCAGACCACGAACCAATCGCTTCCGTCCGACGCCGCTCGCGGGTTGGACGCAGAGTTTGCGGCGACGTTGAAGCCGGACGGATCGAGCACACTGCCCGTGGCCGGATCGACCCGCGTTCCCCAGACGCCGGTGGGACCGCGGCTATCGCGCCACAAGACCAGGTAATCCGTCCCATTGAAGGCGACGCTCGGCGTCGTTTCGGAGATGCCACCCGGAGACAGCAAGATCCCATCCGGATCCAACGAGTTGCCTTCGGCGTCCAAGCGAGCCCCGAAAATAGAGCCGCCGGCTCGGTCGTCGACCCACGCGACGAAGTACCCGTCCGCGCCGTTGCTGGCCACGTCCACCTGAACCTCGCCGTTTGCGCCCCACGTGACCTGCACGCCCGGAGCGTCGAGAAGTTCCCCTTCGAAGCTGAGCCGCGAGCCGTAGGGATCGCCGGTTACCGTCCAAGCCGTGTAAAAGCCGTTCTCACTGGCACCGATCGTCGGGAACACCTGTCGAGGGATCGAGTCCCCGCTGTAGCGCGACCCAGCGAGGTCTCCGAGCACGCTGCCATCTGGTTGCAAGCGGTTCCCGTACACTCCTCCGCGGGTGTCGCTCCAGAGCACCTGATAATATCCCGGCCCGAAGGCGACGTGCGGCGAGGTCTGATCGCCCGGAGCCGTCACGAGAGCGATCGGCGGAGAGTCGAGCAACTCTCCCTCCGAGCTGACGCGAACGCCTGCGATGTCCAACGAGCCGTTCACGGTTCGGGGCCAGGCAACGATGTAGTCGCTGCCGTCGGAAGCCACCGTCGGAAAGCGCAGGACGTCCGCAGCCTCGACGGGGAGCACGATGCCCGCCGGGTCGAGCAACGCTCCGTCGCTTCCCCGAACGCGAGCGCCGTGGGTCTGCTGGAGCGAGCTATTGTGCCAGAGCGCAAACCAATTCCCACCGCCGAAGGTGACCCTGGGCCGCGCGGCCATGCCCCCCGTGTCGGCGAGAGCGAAGGGCGCTGGATCGAGCGGGGTCTCGCCCTGCAAACGCAGGCCGAAGATGTTGCTCGGCGCCGACCAAACCACGAGCAGCGTGTCGCCGTTCGCGGCGACGACGGGGCTCCAACCAGTCCCGGTGCTGACGGTGAAGGGCGGCCCGAGAGGGACGCCGTCCGTCGAGATCCTTCGCCCTCGAATCGCGGAATCGATCGAATAGACCACGACGTAGTTCGTGCCGTCGAAGGCCGCCGTGGCTCCCGGGTAGGCGCTCGCGTCCTCGTCGGCGGCGGTGACGATGATCCCGTTCGGGTCGAGCACCTGACCGGCCGCGCTGACGCGCGTGGCGACGATTCGATCCGTTCCGAACCCCCGGCGATCGGACCAACTCAGGAAGTAGTTGGAGCCGTCACTGGTGACGGCCGGTGCCGACGCGGTCTGGGCTGGCAACCCGTAGAGCGGCTGGTCCACGCCTTTCTCCGGTCCGATCAGCGGATCGAGCACCGCCGGGTAGCTCGAACGCTCGAGCACCTGCGACGGAACGCGAATCACGATGTCGTCGTTCTCGCGCAGCGCCTCGATGGAGGTTCGCTCGCCGTTTGCCCCGATGAAGGTCGCGTGCCCGACTCGCATCCCGAGCTCGCTCGCCGGGTCCTCGAAATGGAGACCGCCGGACGTCACGCCGACGAAGCGCTGTCCCGACGACTGCAGGCGGACCGTGAGATCGCCTGCGCCGCGAGGCTTCTCTTCGAAGGTCCAGGACAGTTCGACTCCCTCCTCCCGGTTCTCGAGCTTCTCGGTGACGCCGTCTCCGGCACGCAAGAGCTCGCCCCATTGCCCCACGCTAGGGCCGCCGGTGACGAAGCGGTGAGCGCCGCGTCGATCGCCTTGGTCTCGAGCACGAGCGGAGCACCTACCGTGGCCGAGCGCCGTTGCCCGCGCTCCACCTCGACTGCTTCAGGCTCGTGAATCGGTCGCACCTCGAGCTTCTTCCCGTCGACGACCACCGCGTGCGTGGAGGTCCCTGTCGCGTACAGCTTCCCCTCCGGTCTAAACCCGAAGCGCAGCTTTCGAATCGCGGCCTGCGCGGCAAGCTCGGCCGGCGTCGCCGCAGGCGGTGAGACCCTCGTCCCCTCGAGCGGAGCCTCATCGTGTCGCGACACGGGCTCGGACTTGCTGCACCCGAACGCACCGAGCGCACCGAGCGCTCCCGTGGCGACCCAGACTCCAATCCGACGCGACCGATCCTCCAACCAAAGCATTGCCGCACGCCTTGCCCGGGCACGGTCCGGGATCAAGGCGTTCGCCCCTCGAGCTCGCCGGAGCTTCCTAGACGCTGCGGCCGGGCCTCGCCGGACGACGTCGTCACTCCGAGCGCTGGGGTGAGCCCGGCGGAGGAGAGCTCTTCCGACCGCAGAACGCGATTCGGGCGCAGAGTCGAGCGAGGACTACGGCCCGCCGGAGATGGGCCAGCCTTCCTCGTCGAACACCATCTCCGCGATGCGGAGCGTCGGGGTGCCGTTATTCTCCGCGTCGTACGAGTGGTAGATGTTGTAGGCGTCGGTGCCGACGAAGAGGACGGCGCTGTGCCCAGGCCCGCGCCAGCGCGTGTTGCCTTCCAGGACCGGTGTGCCACCCCCTTGGGTGAGAGCGGTGCCTTCGCGATCGGTGTAGGGTCCGGTCACGCTCGTCGCGCGGCCCACGCGGATCTTGTAGGTGCTGTTGGCGCCGTCACAGCACTTGTCCCACGAGGTGAAGAGGTAATAGTAGCCGCAGCGCCAGACGATGAACGGCGCTTCCAATGCGCCGCCGTTGCTCGGGCGGGCGGCGATGGCGTGGAGCTCGGTGCCGTCGCGGTCGCCGTTCTGATCGAGCTTGATGAGCTTGATGCCGCTCCAGAAGCTACCGAAAGAGAGCCAGGGCGTGCCTGCCTGGTCGATGACGACGTTGGGATCGATCGCGTTCCAGTTGTCGTTCGTGCCGACGTTCGAGCAGATGACGTAGCCCTCGTCGACGAACGAGCCCGACTCGAGCGAGTCGCGCGTGGCGTGACCGATGCACGAGCGGTTGCTGCCGAAGGTCGAGGCCGAATAGTAGAGGTGGTACTTGCCGCCGAAGAAGGCGATGTCGGGCGCCCACAGGTTCATGACACCGGGCACTTGAGTCGAGAGCCAAGAGGGCCGAGCGGGGCTGCCGTCGAAGACTTCACCGGCGCCGTCCCAATCCAGGAGATCGGACGAGGTCTTCACGAGCACGTTGTCGCCGGTCGAAAACGAGAAGAATTGGTTGCCGCTCTGGATGATCACCGGATCGTGGCTGTGCTGAACCGCGCCGGTCAGGCTCAACACTCCCGGAGGTGAGCCGCTGCTGACGCCGACCGAGCAAGTGGGGTCGCCGCCGCTTCCGCCCGAGCCGCCTGCACCAGCAGCGCCGCTCGAACCGCTGACGCCGCCCGAACCTCCGGATCCGCTCGCTCCGCCTGCGGAATTCAACGAGCCGCCGGACCCAGAAGTGCCCGACCCAGCATTTCCTGCCGTGCCGCCCCCGGTACCAGCCCCCGCGCTGGAGCCGCCCGCCGCGGAGCCTCCGGAAGCGCCGCCAGTAGCTCCGCCGCCACCGTTGCCCGAAGAGCCGCCTGAACCAGCACCCCCTGACGTGCCACCCGTCCCTTGACTGTCACTGCAAGCTACCGCTCCGAGCGCAACGGCGAACACGAACCAGTGGTGCATGTGAGTGCAAGGGACGATCGCGTGAGAACCTTGCCGAGACAAGTCCCCTGGGTGAGCTCGCGCTGGTTTCGGCAGCGCTCGACTGGTGCGTCGTGACCCTTATTCGAACGCCGCCGCGTAAACGATGTCGTGCCGCTCGCCGTACGGATAGCCACCCACGTACGTCGCCACGGCGATGCCGTTCGCGGCGACCGTGGCGTCGACTTCCATGTTCGGAACGTCGGAGTCGTTCATCGGCGAATCGAGCTCGGCGTCCGCTTGCCAGGTCTTCGTCTCGCCGATCAGCCGAGCAAAGCGGACGTTGTCTTGAGCCCAGGCCGCTACACCGTTGCCGTTGCGATCCAGACCGAAGCCCAGGCCGGTCCAGTAGAACACGGACGTGTCTCCGTTCGTGAGCAGGCTCGGCTCGGCTTGCCACGCTCCGCCGCTGAAGCGACTCGCGAAGGTGTTGGTCACGCTCTCGACGTCCTGAACCCAGGTGGCGACGAACTCATCGCCAACGCGCGCGAGGCGCGGCCCCCAGTTCACTCCGTCCGCGCCCGCGTCGACCGTCATGGAATCGGACCAACCCGCCGCCTTGGTGAAGCGGCTGCTCGTCACCTCGGAAGAGTTGGTTCGCCACACCACCATCGCGCCTCCGTCCTCGTCGGCGACGATGGCGGGGACGTTGTTGTAGAGGCTAGGAACTCCAACGCCGGCAGGAATGGGGTTCGGGCTCTTCCACGGCGTGACCGCGCCCTTCACGTAACGTCCGACCCTCACGTCGATGGGGTTCGTCCCGTCGTCTGCGAACCAGACCATGAAGCCGTTCCCGTCGGGATCGAACGCGAGCACCGGGCCACCAACACCTTCGTAGCTCCCGTAACGGTAGGTGTCCGACGTGTCCCAAGCGTCGGCGCCTTCGACGTCATTTCCGTGGATCGTCCCGTACGTGCTGAGGGTCGAGTAAGCGGTCCAGGCGACGTGCATCTCGCTCCCAACGCTGGCGGCCGCGGCCACGCTCGCGATCGAGTCGTGATCGGACCCGTCGATGCGCTGCGGGCTCTCTTCCCAGACGCCCGCGATGTAGCGCCGGGCGTAGACCCGCTGATAGCTGCCGTCCCGCTGCACCCAGCTCACGATGGCGTCGCCGTTCGGAGCCATCGCCACGGCGGGCGCAAAGCTCTCGACGCCATCCGTGCTGATCGCAAATGAGTCGCTCCAACCTTCGCCAGGGGTGAAGAAGCGCCCCCAGATGACGTACTGCAACATGGGGTTCGTCTCGGACGACTGTGACCAAACCGCGAGCGCGTTGCCTCTCGCATCCACGGCGGGAGTGGGAACGAAATCGGCGTCCAGGCCGCCCTCGGGGTTGTTGAGGACGACCTTGTGACCCCAGGCGCCGTCGCGCACCCGGTAGCTCGAGGTGAACTCCTCCTCCATCGCGACGCCTTCGAGGTCGGTCACGCCGGTCGTGACGGTGACGTTGACGTGCGCGAGCAGGGTCAGCCGCTCGTCGGGCGTGAAGGTGGCGGTGACGCCCGAGAACTCGAGCTCACCGCTCACGATGCGGTCGCCGTCGCGGACGATGATCGTGTCCGCCGTGACGGTGTCGGGATCGAGCGTCTCCGAGAACTCGATCTCGATCGCGGCGTCGGGCCGAACCTCTTCGGCATCATCCTCCGGAGTGACCGAGACGACCGCGGGCGGATCGTCCGTGATCACGACCGGGGGCTCGCCCCCTTCGCCCCCGGCGCCGCCGCTCGCGCTCGAGCTGCCGCCAGAGCCGCTGCTGGTGCCGCCGTCGTTCGAGCTCGAGCCGCCGCTGCCGCCCGCGTCGACGATCGTGATGGCCCCGTTGTCGAGCCCTCCGCAGGCAGCGAACCAGGCCGTGAGGACCACCGTTCCCAACGCCGAGAGCGCGGGCGATTCGAAGCGCTTCATCTGGTGACGACCACTCTCTAAGGAATGCGCTCGCGGAGTGGCGAGCGTCCTACAAGGTTGATGAGAAAGGGAGCTCGGTCAAGGCCGGCTCCTTGGCCGCTCGGCCCGTTCGGAACGGCGCGAGGCCGAGAGAGCGCTCAGTCGAAGCCGGCCCCGTAGATCGCGAGGGTCGACTCGTTCGCGTATCCCACACAGTACACCGCGGCGCCGACACCGTTCGACGCGACACCCGCGCGCACGCGACCGAGCTCGTAGATGCTCGTCACGTCGGGTGCGTCCACCTCGGGCCCCTCTTCCCAGACGCCGGTGGCGCCGTTCAGGCGCGCGTAGCGGATGGTGTTCTCCTGAGCCCACGCGAGGATCCCGTTTCCGTGGCGGTCGACGCCGAGGCCGAGGTCGGAGAAGTAACCCGCGGAGGTGACGCCGTCGCTCACGAGCTCCGGCTCCGCTTGCCAGGTACCGTCCGAGTAGCGCGTCACGAAGACGTTCTGCACGCCGTCCACGTCCTGCACGTACGCGAGCACGAAGTCGTCGCCCACCGTCATGATCCGCGGTGAGTTGAAGCCGGGCGAACCGGTGCCGGTGTCGACGGGGACCGCGTCGCCCCAGCCCGCGCTCTTGGTGAAGCGGCTGGCGCGCACACCGCCGTCAGCGCCGTTGGTCTGGACGGCTACGATCGAGCCACCTTCGGGGTCCGCCGCCACCTGCGGGACGGCGCTATAAACGTCGAGATCGCTGACCGGGATCGTGGTCCAGTTCTTCCACTCGCCCGACGTGGCCACGTAACGCGCGACCCAAAGCTCCACGGGATCAGTGCCTAGCCGGCTGAGCCAGGTCGCGAACCCGTTGCCATCCGCTCCGAACGCGATGGTCGGCGCGCTGGCGCTGCTCCAGCTGCCCAGCAGATACGGGTCGCTCGTGTCCCAGGGGTCGAGGCCGCTCACGTGATTGGCGCCGATCGAGACGGTGGTGTTGTTGGTGCGGGTCCAGACCGCGTGCATCTCGCCGTTGCCGCTGATCGCGGTCACGACTTGATGGTAGTAGGGGAGCTGATGGTAGGTCCCGTCGTCGATGCGCTGGGGGGCCTCTTCCCACGCGCCGTCCACGTAGCGGCGGGCGTAAACCGCGTCGTAGTCCGACTCGGCCTGATACCAGGCGACGATGGCGTCTCCCGCTTCGTTCATCGCCGCCGAGGGGTGCGCACAGCCGGACCCGCCGGTGCTGATGGGGAAGGAGTCTCCGAAGCCCTTTCCCGGCTCGTAGAAGCGCCCGTAGACCACGCTCGGATCGTCGTAGTTTTCGCTGGGATCCTGGCACCAGACGACGAGCCCGCGCCCGCTCGCGTCGAACACTGGCGGCTGAACGAAGAGCGAGTCGATCGCGCCGACCTCGTTGCTGATCAGGATCTGATGGTCCCACTCGCCGTCTCGCACCTGAAAGCGCGCCGTAAACTCGTCTTCCAGCGCCGCGCCGCCGAGATCCGTCACGCCGGTCGTCACCGTCACGGTGACCGTGGCGAGCAAATCGAGCCTCCTCTCCGGGGTGAACGTCACGGTGGTGCCGGAGAGGTCGAGCTCGCCCGCGACGGGGACGTCACCCACGGTCACGCTCACCGTCTCGGCGCTCACCGTATCCGGATCGAGACTCTCCGAGAACTCGATCTCGATCGCCTGATCCACGTCGACGTCGCTCGCATCATCCTCGGGCGTGATCGAGACCACCGACGGCGGCTCCTCGCGGACCACCGGGGGCTCACCCCCTGCGCCGGACTCGCCGGTGCCGTCACCGCCGCTGCCGTTCGAGGAACCGCCGCTGCCGCCAGTTGCGCCCGTTGCGCCCGACGCTCCCGAACCTTCGTCCGTGACGATGACGTCCCCGTCTTTCAAGCCCCCGCAGGCGACGAAGCACGCGACGAGGACGAAGGTAGAGCCAGACACCGGCAAGCGCGAAAGCATGCTTCCAGCATGCTGGCTCCGTCGAGCGGCTTCAAGCCCTCTCGAGCTCGGCGGCGCCGGAGTCAGTCGAACGCAGCCGCGAAGATTCGGTTGGGGGACGCGTAGGGGTACGCCTCCTGGTACAACGTCACGGCAACGCCGTTCGGAGCCACATCAGCGCTGGATTCGAGAATGCTGTTCTGCAGCATCTCCGGCGCGTCGACGACGTCGTCCGGCAACCACGAGCCGCTCGCGCCGATCAGGCGCGCGAAATGCACGGTGTTCGATTGAGTCCAGGTGACGATGCCGTTGCCGTGACGGTCGAGGCCGAAGCCGAGATCGGAGTTCGAGTGCACCGAAATGTCGCCGTCACTCAAGAGGGTGGGCTCCGTGCCCCATTCGTTCCCCGCGTAGCGGTTGGCGAAGACGTTGGTCACGCCGTCCGTGTCCTCCGCCCAGACGGCGAGCACCTCGTCACCCGTGAAAGCGAGCTTCGCGGACCAACTGCTCAAGTAGCCGTCGCCCGGCTTGGCGGAGACCGGGTCCTGCCAGCCGCCGGCCTTCGTGAAGCGCCGCGTCGCGACCTCGTCCGCGTCCGTGTTCCAGGCCACCATCGCTCCGCCCTCGTCGTCGGCCGCCGCGCTCGCGTGGTGAGAGCTCCAGTGGCTCGGAGCCCCGACGGTCCCTTCACCCGTCGTGCCGCTCTGCCAACCTGTCTCGGGGATGTAGCGGAGGAAGCGGACGCTCGGCGTGGAGCCCAACAGCGAGACCCAACCGAGGAAGCCGGTCTCGTCCGGGGCGAAGGCGAGCACCGGCGCCGAAACGTGGTCCCAGGTGCCCGACAGATACGTGTCGCCCGTCTCCCACGCGTCGAAGGCGCGGCTCTGGTTCGTACCCAGGTACCAGTATGGGGACGAGTTGTAGTTCCAGACCACGTGCATCTCGCCACCGGGGGTCACAGAAGCAGCCATGCGAGCCTGGTAGTCGACCTCGTAGCTCCCGGACTCGATGCGTTGGGGCTCCTCCTCCCAAGCGCCGTCGACGTAGCGGCGCGCGTAGACGCGCATGAAGTTTCCTTCCTGCTGAAACCAAGCCACGATCGCCTGGCCGTCGTCGTTCATGGCGACCGCGGGCTGGCGGCAGGTAGCGGCAGTGCCGCTGACGAGGAACGAATCGCCCCAGCCTTCTCCTGGCGTGAAGAGGCGACCCCACACCGCCTCCACGGCATCCTCGTCGGTCGTCCTTTGAACCCAAACTGCGAGCCCGTTGCCGGCGCGATCGACGACGGGCGGCGGCACCTTCTGCTCCGGGAGGCTGCCGAGCTCGTTGCTGAGCGTGATCTTGTGACCCCACGCGCCGTCTCGAACTTCGAAGCTCGACGTGAACTCTTCTTCGAGCGTGGTGCCGGCGAGATCCGCGACGTCGGTCGTCACCGTCACGCTCAGGGCGGCCAAAAGATCGAGTCGCGAGCTCGGGGTGAAGGTCGCCGTGACGCCCGAAAACTCGAGCTCACCGTCGATGATCCTGTCGCCTGCGCGGACGAGGACCGTGTCTGCGTTGACGGTCGACTCGTCCAGGCTCTCCGAGAACTCGATCTCGATCGCCGTGTCGGGTTCGACGTCGGTGGCATCGGCCCCAGGAGTGACCGAGACCACGACGGGCGGATCGTCGGAGATCACCACCGGAGGCTCGCCGCCGTCGCCGCTCCCGTCCCCGCCGTTCCCGGTCCCATTGCCCTCTCCGCCCTGGCTTGCCGAGCTGCCGCCCGACCCGCCCGAGCTCTTGTCGTTGCGGATCGTGATCTCCCCGTCCTTGAGGCCCCCGCACCCCACGAAAAGCGCGAGAAGCACCGTCGAACCGAGAGCCGAACCCGACCAAAGCGAAGACACCGTCATCGAAGCCTCTTCCTGAGCACGGCGCCGTCACCGTGACACGACCGCAAGAGGCAATCTTTTAGGAGAAGGGCAGCGCCGGTCAAGCACCCGAAAATAGAGAATGCTGCCTCGCCGGAGGGATCCCGGGGTAGCCTCGCGCCGCTTCAATGTCCCTGAACGTGCGCGAAAGCGCTGCACGCCTTTTGATGGTCGGTTTTCACGGTCAATCCGTGTCGAGCGAGCTCGCAGACTTGCTCGAGCTCGGCGTGAGCGGCGCCATCCTCTTCAGCCGCAACGTCACCACGCCCGAGGGAATCGCCGCGCTCACTCGCGACATCAAGCGGCGCGCCGGGCGGCCCTTCATCACGAGCGTCGACCAGGAGGGCGGCAACGTCGCGCGCCTGCGCGAGGGTTTTACGCGCGTGCCGGCGATGCAGGTGCTGGGCAAGGCGGATGACGGAACCCTCACCTACGAGATCGGCAAGCTCCTCGGCCGGGAGCTTCGTGCGGTGGGGCTCGACCTCGACTACGCGCCCGTGCTCGACGTGAACACGAACCCGGACAATCCCGTGATCGGAGCGCGCGCGTTCGGTGACGACGCGGACCTGGTGGCGTGGCACGCGACCGCGCTGGCGAAGGGTCTGGTCTCCGAAGGCGTGGCCGCGTGCGGCAAGCACTTTCCCGGCCACGGCGACACGCTCCAGGATTCTCACCATCAGCTCCCGCGCCTGCCGCACTCACTCGAGCGCCTCGAGCGGGTCGAGCTCGTGCCGTTCCGTGCCGCCGTGAAGGCGGGCTTACCTGCGATCATGACCGCACACGTGGTCTTCGAGGCGCTCGATCCGGAGTGGCCCGCGACGACCAGCCAAGCCGCGCTGTCCGGCCTCCTACGAGGCAAGCTCGGCTACGAGGGACTCATCATCACCGACGACCTCGAGATGAAGGCGATCGCGAACCACTACCCGCTCGAAGAAGTGGTCGTGCGCGGACTCAACGCCGGCGTCGACCTCTTTCTCTGCTGTCACACGCACGAGAAGGTCGCCGCGATCGTCGACGCCATCGAGCGCGCGCTCTCGGACGGGCGCGTGCCCTCACATCGTTTCCAGCAAGCCCTCGAGCGCGTGAACGCCTTCACGCGGCGCTGGGCCGCGCCGCCGCTCGAGCGATTCGATGCTTCCTTGCTGCGTTCGCCGGAGAGCCTGTCGCTCGTCGAGCGCCTCGAAGAAGCCGCCGCGAGCGCCGCGGAAGAACGCGACCCCACGTCGTACTGAGCCTCCATTCGCCCGGAGTCACGCGCGCTCACCGAGCTTTCCTCGAACGCGCCCCACCTGACGGCCGCCTTCGAGCTCGATCGTCCACGCTGCGATCGACACGCGCCGAAGCTCGCCGCTCGCCATCCGCAGCAGCGCCTCCCCGGGGGCGTGCTGGGCCGCGACGTGCGGCGCCACGTCGGCGCTGAAGGATTCGCCTTTCAGGGCGAGGTGCGCGAGCGAGCAGATCTCGTCACCTTCGAGGGTGAGCAAACGAGCCATCGCCACCGCGTCTAGGCGAATACGCGGCGAGAGCCAACCCGAAATAGGGCGTGGCAACGCGCCCCGAAGGCTTCGAGGCGTGGCGAAGTTGTACAGAAAGCGGCACTGTTCGAGAGGTAGTGTGTTCGAATGACACACCGTTCATTCGCGGCCTTTGCTAGGGTCGCGGGCGGCTCGGGTTGCCTCAATTCGCCCCCCTTCCCACACCCCACCCACCCCTTGCGGCAGCCCGAGCTACTAACCGTCGCTGCGCCGTCGCGCGCAGCAGCTCGGTAGAAAGCGGCCGCGCGGGCTGGGGAAGGCCACGCACCCCCTTCGGCGCCTCGCGGGCTCGCCGAAAAGCTCGCAACGCCGAGAGTCCTCGCTCGAGGGGTCGAGGAGTGTGTGACACGCAAGGGCTCGCGCGAAGCGAAGTCCTCGATGGATCCCTCCTCTCCGCTTACGCCCAAGGCGGACCTTCGCTCCGACGTCCGCGGAGCCACCCGCGCGTTCGCGATCATCTCGAGAGAGCGCGCAGTGCTCGCTCGCTAATACGCTGTCTCACTCCTCGGCCAGAGAGGGCACGAGAGCACGCACATGAAATGAACGCCGAGGTGTGAGCCTCACTTCAACGGGCTCGACGTGAGCACGACGCTAACTTTGGCGGATGGCTTGGAAAGGGGCGTCGGGCCTTCGCGCGCTCGGGCTGTTGGTTTGGGTGGCGCTCGCGTCGTCGAGCTGTGGGAGTGAAGAACGTGCCGGCGCCTGGGCAGGATCGCCGTCGGGCGGGCCGGGGATCGACGGGCTCGAGAGCTGCGAATCCGGCTCGATCCGCGAGTGCCACGTCACGCTGAGCGAGCGCGAGGGGGTGCTCACCTGCCTTGCCGGGACCGCGCAGTGCCGGAGCGGCGTGTGGGGGCCCTGCGAAGGCGTCGCGCTCTCGACTCGGAGCTCGTCACCCCCTAGCGGCTTGCGAGCGCGTGCGCTCAGCGCCCCGACCGAGTGCGATCCGGAGAACCCGTGCGATCCGAGCTGCCTCGAATACAGCGAAGTCCCGCCCGAACCGCTCGAAGCGGACTCGAGCGGCGGCGGGTTCGACGGCGACGTCGATTGGGATTGGGGCAGCCTCTCGGATTTCCCGGGCGGCCTCGTACACAAGGGATTGAACGAACCCTGCTCGTCCGCGTTCGAGTGTCAGTTCGACATGTATTGCCTGAACCCTGACGGAGCGAGTTGCGGCCACGCTCTGTGCGAGGCCGGCGCGGCGCTCGAGTACGACTGCGACGGCACCTTCGGCAACGCGCCGTCGTGCACGGGCATGATTTGCGACATCGATCCGAGCTGCTGCGAGGCTCCCGCGGCGTGCGCCCACGACCCGTGCAGCACTGGCGCGAAGCTGAAGAGCACGTGCGACCCCTGCGTGGCACAGATTTGCGCACAGGACAGCAGCTGCTGCGACAGCACCTGGAGCGCCGCCTGTGTCGCCAAGGTCGCCACCACCTGCGGCAACAGCTGCCAGTGCAACACCGCGGCAGGCCAGGTCGCCTACAACGGCCGCTGCTACGCGCGCGAAAACGACACCGCCAGCTGGTCCGCTCAGGAGGCGGACTGCGCGGCGCGGGGCACGGGCTGGCACCTCGCCGAGATCGGCGATGCGACCGAGAACACCTGGCTTTACTCGACGAGCGGGTGGGCGAGCGACGAGCTCTGGATAGGGCTTCACGTCGTGGGGAGCGGCCCGAGCGCGGCCTGGAAGACCGCGAGCGGCTTCCCACTCGGATGGCCGCCCAATTGGGAGGCCGGCTACGGCGCAATCAGCAGCAATCGCGCCGCGTACCATCGCCCCGGCGGCGGCGGCCAGTGGCGCGACGCGGGCCACACCACGAACAAGAAGGCGGTGTGCGAAGGGCCGCCCTGCAAAATGGTCGACCCTACGCCGGCGACCTACGAGTGGACGAGCGCCTGCGTCGAGATGGTGGAGAGCGTGTGCGGCGCGGTCTGCGACTCCGGCGCGAGCGAGAGTGGAAAGTGCGAGCTCTGGCGGCCCGGCGAGACGAACCCGAACTGCGACGGCGACGGGAGCCCCGGTAACCCCAACATCGATCTCGCGGTGGCGCCCACCTGCGACGGCATGATCCCGATCTGCAACCATGGCAAGGGCACGGCGCCGGCCGGGATCGTCATCGCGAGCTTTCAGGGCTACTCGAGCCACTTCCCGCTGTGCGCGCCGGACTTCGACGCCAGCGACCTCGCGGACACCTGCGTCACGACCGAACCCATCCCTCCGGGTGAGTGCATCGAAGTCAGCGGCTGCGACCTCGACAACAACGGCGGCGTGCTCGTCAATCCGCACGGCGCGGGGCTCGATCCGGTCGAGGAGTGCAGCTGCCTCGACAACTGGTCCCTGGTTCACCCGAACGCCGACTGCAGGCAGCCCACCTGCGGCGACTTCGACGGCTTCTACGACGAGCTCGTCGACGACTGTGAGCTCACGCTGCCCGACGCAGAATACGGCGACGCGGCGCGCCTCAGGCTGACGCACGTGTACGACGACGGGGACGCCCTCACGACCGACACGCCGGTTCAGTTCGAGTACGTGAGCAGTCTGGCCTCCTGCAGCACGACGACCGACCACCACTTCCGCTTCGACAACGCCGCGAGCCCGACCAAGATCGTGCTCTGCCCCAAGACCTGCCAGCGCGTGCAGGCGGCCGCCTTCACCTCGTCGGACGTGTGGGTCGAGCGCTCGTGCGCCGAGCTCCCGCCGTACAGCCAAACGTCGTTCGTACAGACCTACGAAGGCGCCTGCGGCTACCAGCGCGGCGTGCAGTGGGCGGACCTCTCCTTCTCGGCCACCATCCCTCCGGACACGGAGATCGCCTGGAAAATCGCCGCAGCGGCCGATCCCGCGGATCTCCCGACCGGCCCCGCGGACTCCGGCTGGATCGAGCTCGGCACCTCCTCTAGCGGTGACGCGGACTGCTTCGTGGGTTCGGGGTGCGAGCACGATCTCTTCGCTGCGCTCGGCGGGCTCCCCACCGCGAGGCTCGAGCACATCGCCGTCCTCATCACGCTCGTCCCGAGCTCGGACGCGCTCGCCGCGCCCACGCTCCACGATTGGAACGTGAGCTATTCCTGCCCGTTCAATCAATGACCACGGAGGCCGACGATGCGCACGAACCTTCCTGCATGCTGGATGACGATCGCGATCGGAGCCGTCGTAGCGCTCGCCTGCTCCGAGGAAAACCCGCGACCAGGCTCGTTCGGCTCTGCCGGGAGCGCGGGCGCTCGGCGAGCCAGCGGAAGCGGTGCGGGGGCGGTTTCGAACTTCGGCGGCGAGGGAGGTGAGCCAGGCGGCGGCGGCGCTGACCCCGGCACCGGCGGGAGCATGACGGCGGCCGTCCTCGGCTGCGGAGACGGAGTGCGCGTCGAGAGCGAAGCTTGCGACGGCAGCGATCTGGGTGACTCGACGTGCGAGAGTTTGGGGTACGACTCGGGGACGCTCGCGTGCGGCTTCGATTGCAGCTTCGACGAAGCCGACTGCCGGGGCACCGAACGCTGCGGAGACGGCCTCGACAACGACAAGGACGGGCTCTCCGACTGCGACGACAGCGACTGCTCGGCCGCCTGCAACGCTCCCTGCGAGCTCCCTGGCGCGCTCCTGGATCCCGCCACCATCAGCGCTACGACCGCCGGTCGCGGCGACGTGGCCCCCTCGAGCTGCGTGGCGGCGAGCGCCGCTCCAGGTGCCGGCGTCGCCTACACCTTCACCGCAGCTCGAAGCGGTCGTCTCGAGATCGAGCTCGAGAGTGAAACTTCGCACTTCGTCTCGCTGCTCGCCGAGGGGTGCAATCCCGATGGCGAGCTCGGCTGCGACGATCGGCGCATCAGCGAGGAGGTCGAGAAGGGCGAGTCGCTCACGATCGTGGTCCAGAGCTTCGACGCCGGCGCGAGCGGCCCGTTCACGCTGCACGTCGCCACTCGCCCAGGCAACGTGTGCGGAGACGGCTACCGCGATCCGGACGAAGCCTGTGACGACGGCGGCACGCAGACCGGTGAGGGGTGCGACGCCGAGTGCGAGCTCGAACGAACGGAGG
>JAEZYO010000320.1 GCA_023419055.1 Pseudomonadota bacterium
ACCTCCGCCAGGGCCCGCGTCGGGTTCCTTCGCGCCGCACGCCGGAAGAACAAGGGTAAGGACTGCTAGCCCCATCGCTGCGGGGCGGAAAGGAAGGCGCAAGGCACCACGCTTCATGCGCTGCACAGTTTACTCGAAGGCGAGTGGTGGCATGCCGATTTCGTGGCGGGTCGCATGTGAGCGCTCAACCTGAAGCGGCGCTACGACTCAGCGCGCACATCGACTCCGCAGAGTGCGCGCGACACGAAGCTCGATGGTGTTTCGATCTGGGCCGAGCGCGCGTCCCGGAATCCGTTCAAAATTCCAAGAACAGCGAGCACGGCGCTGCCGTTGCCCACCAGAAAATAGATGACCCTTTTTCGCTCGTTGATGGCAGGGGCGAGAAACTCGGCACTTCGCGCCGATGCGCTCGACGGTGCGCTCGCAACATGCCCCGTGCTCTCGATGACGATCGAAAAATCGGCGAGGGGGTGTGTCGAACTGCATGAGCAAACGTTCGTAGTTCGGGCCTTGTTCCCAGTGAGCTCTCGGGTAAATACGAACTCATGCTGCGTTCGAAGATTGCTTACCGCTCGCTCCTCGTCGCTTCACCGTTCGCTCTCGCCGCTGCCATCGCTTGCAGCTCCGAGGACTCGAATCCAGGAGGAGGGACGGGCGCGTCGGGAGGCAGCTCCGGCGCTACGGGTCAAGGTGGCACCAACACTGCGGGCGGCGCTTCGAACGCAGGCGGCACCAGCCCCGGGGGCGGTGCTTCGAACGCAGGCGGCACTTCGAACGCAGGTGGTACGTCGACTACGGGCGGCACCAGCGCAGGTGGATCCGCGGGTAGCGCAGGCGGCGGAGCCGGCGGTGGAGGAGGAGGGAACCCTGGCGGCGGCGGTGTGGTGCCCGGCACGGACGGCTACAACTGCGAACCTCCGAGCGGCACCATTCCGGCACTCCAGGCAACCGAGCTCGTAGGGGACGGCCTCAATCAACCCATCTTGGTCGCTCACGAGCCCAACGGCGCTGCGAACCGTCTCTACGTCTTGGAACGCACTGGAGCCATTCGTATCATCGAAAATGGCTCGCTCGTCAGCACTCCCTTCCTGAACTTCTCCAGCAAGGTGGGCGTCGGAGCCGCCGGCGGTGACGAACGGGGCGCTCTCGGGTTGGCCTTCCATCCCGACTACGCGACGAACGGTCTCTTCTACGTCCACTACAACGATATCAACGCGACGTACGGCGACTCCGTTTTCGAAGAATACAAAGTGAGCGCCGATCCGAACGTCGCCGACGCCAACAGCGGGCGCGTAGTCTTGAAGGTCGAGCAGCCGAACAACGGCAACGCCGCCTTCAAGAACCACAAGGGCGGGGCGATCAACTTCGGAGCCGACGGCTTCCTCTACATCGGGCTCGGTGACGGCGGCGGTAGCGACGACATGCACGGGGCGACGAGCGGCAATGGTCAGAACGTGACTGTCTTGCTCGGCAAGATCTTGCGCATCGACCCGGTGGCGAGCGGTGCCGATCAATACACCGTTCCGGCGGGCAACTTGAAGGACACCATGTCGAACGCCGCGCCCGAGATCTGGGACTACGGCCTTCGCAATCCGTTCCGCTTCACCTTCGACGGTTGCACGGGCGACCTCTACATCGGCGACGTCGGGCAGAACACGCTCGAAGAGATCGACGTCGAAGAGGCGGGCGAAGGTAACAAGAACTACGGCTGGGCCATCACTGAAGGGAAGCAATGCCGTGGTGGAGGAAGCAGCTGCGACATGACCGGCAAGGTCGCGCCGGTGCTCGACTACCCGCGGTCGGACGGCAGATCCGTCACCGGCGGCGCGGTGTATCGCGGCAGCGCGATTCCGGGCCTGCGTGGCACGTACTTCTACGCCGACTACCAGGACAACAAGATCTGGACGACCACGTACAACCGCGACACCGGCATGGCGTCGGCGCCGGTCAGCCTGACGCAGGACTTGAACAACGTGACGAAGGTCGTGTCGATCACGAACGGCGCGGACGGTGAGCTCTACTTCGTTTCGCTCGACGGTGGCGCGGTGTACAAGCTCGAAGCAGCACAGTGACGTCGGCTAGGGCACGTTGATCGGGCCCTGGTTGGGCGTGCAGTAGAGCCCCTCGCAACAGTCCGGCGCTCCCTCGAACCTCACGGAGGTCTCGTAACCGGGCGCGCCGTCGGAGTACTCGACCCGGATCACGCACTTTCCCGGTTTGGTGGCCGTCACCGAGTAGTACTCGCACACGCTCGCGTCGCACGACGCGCTGATGGTGCAGGGGCCCTGCACGGAGACCGAGGTGACGTGCTCGAGGCGGTCGGGTCGGAGCCGCACCCCGACGCCGCTCGGAGGGCACGCGGGGCTACAAGCGAGCAAGAAGGCGACCACGCCGAAACCGTATCTCCGTACCGCCACCACGCGACCTCCGCGGGGCAGCATACTCCGGCGGTTCGGGCCAAGAAATCGCACAAAGCCGGGATCGTGCCCGGATCGGCGGATCTGAGCTAAGGAGGGAGCCCGTCCGGGCGAACCCGCTTCTCGTGCTCCGGGCGGACCCGGAATGCAGGTCGGCCTCGTCACCCCTCCAGGAATCTTGGGCGAATACGTGCTCCGCACGCTCGCCCCGGCTGGACACCAGCTCACGGTGGCGCCGGACCTCGGGGCGCTGCTCGAGCAGGCGGAGGTGCGGCCCGAGGTGGTCCTGTTCGCGCCCGTGGTCGCCGGGAGGCCCGCGGCGGAAGAGCTCGCCGACGCCGAGTCGCGCGGGGTACGGCCGGAGCGGGCGCTCTACCTCGGGCTCTCGCCGGACGAGTGCGCGCGCGCCCAGCAGAGCGGATTTTTCCGCGCGCTGATGTTGCCGTTCCAGGGGCGCGACCTGCTCGACGCCATCGAGAACAGCGCGCGCGGCAGGTTGCGAGTGGTGCTCGCCGACGACAGCGAGCTCATCCACCGGCACACCGTGCCGATCCTGGAAGGAGCCGGCTACCAGGTGATCCGGACCTGGGACGGCGCGGAGGCGCTCGCGACGGTGGAGCGCGAGAAGCCGGATCTGCTCCTCACCGACGTCGAGATGCCGAAGATGAACGGCTACGAGCTCTGCCGCGCGGTGAAGCGCGAAGGCGGGCCGGGCGTTCCCGTGGTGATCTGTTCGTCGCTCGGTGAGGCGAGCGATCTCGAGCGCGGCTTCGACGCTGGTGCGGACGACTACCTCGTGAAGCCGGTGGTTCCGGAGGAGCTCGTGAGCCGGCTGCACGCGCTGCTCGCGACGCGTTTGCTCGGCGGGCGCGAAAGGGTGCTCGTGGTCGACGAC
>JAEZYO010000962.1 GCA_023419055.1 Pseudomonadota bacterium
CGCGAGCTCCGGGGATGATCAAATGAAGTCCAGCGTGCGCAGGCTCGCGGTGCCTCTGGGGCTCGCGTTCCTGGGCTGTCAGGAGCGCGGTGCCTCGCCACCGTCGATGCCTGGCCCGAGCGCTGCAGCCGCGCCGAGCGTGAGTGCGACGGCACCGGCCAGAGCGGCGCCGAGTGCTCGACCGGAGCCTGCGAAACCGGCGCTCCCGGATCCTGGAGCTCGCTCGCCCTCCGCGGCGCAGACCTCGAACCCGTCGTGGACGTGGGAACTGAACCTCATGAAGCTCTATTCGAGCTACTCGAAGGCTCCCGAGGCGCGAGCCGCGATCGTGCGTGAGCGCTTCGCCCCCGAGGTGCGGCGCTTCCTCGGTCGCACCCATTTATCGGTGGGGCAGGTCATTTCCGCGATAGATGGGTTCTTTCTCGCCCATCCCAACCCGTACTACGTCCTCGAGCGACCCGTAGAAGCGGTTCAGCACGCCCACGGTGCGAGCGTGCGCGCACGCGTCTCTGCGAAGTGGGAAGAGGCGTGTTCGGAGGCGTGGGCGCAAGACGGGTGGACGTGCCAGCGCGAGCAACTTCTCGATGTGCGAGTCGAAGCCGACGCGGAGGGCCGAATCGTCGAGCTCGTCGAAACGCGAGGACCACGCAGGCGCTACCGGGCGCTCGTCGATGTTCGGGGCTATGACGAGCCTCATTCTCGCTGCGAGGACGAAAGCACCCTGAGCCCCGTCATCGTCATCGACGAAGGCGCGGTGATCGAGGCAACCGGGGCCGCCGTCGTCGGGATCACCTGCGGTCCTTGCGAAGGTATCCGGCAGTTCGTCCAGAAAGGCGTGACGTTTTGGGCGGTGACGAATGGGTGCTTCCGCAACTACGACGAAGAGACGGGACCATCCACCGGCTTCGAGGATTTTCTCGAGATCGTGCCCCTAGGTTCGTAGGCGCGCACCAAGGTCGGGTCCCTCCTGATTTCCTTCACAGGCTGGCGTCGCTCCAGGCGTTCAGGGCGGAGCGCTGCCGTCGAGTGGAGCAGCTTCGACGGTCCCGGCCGAGGCGGGAGAGCCGTTCGAATCGGAGCCCGGAGAATTGCTGCTCGCGGAAGGAGAATCACTCGGAGGAGTGAGCTCGCTTGCAGCGCCGGCCGATGGCTCTTCGGAGGGTGCGAGCGAGTCAGCTTCCTGCTTCGCCGAAGATCTCTCGAGTCGACGCCCGGGCGCGCGGCTCAACGCGATGTGGACATTCACGTTGCTGCCGTCCAGCACCACCGTGCGAGGCTTGTAGCCGCCGCGTCGAGCGACCAAGGTGATCTTGGTGCCGGGGGCGACAGCGACGGTCACGTCGCCCGTACCGAGGCGCCGACCCGCCTCGAAGAGAGACGCATCGGGCGGCCAGAGGTGCAGAGCGACGGGGATCGAGAGCGGTGCGTCGGACGCGACCTCCTCGGACGAGGCGGCAGCTCCCGATGGCGTGCCGTCTACGGCAGCGGGCGTAGCTCCCTCCGCGGTAGGTGGCGGCGTGAGCGGTGCAGGTGTTCGCGCGGCAGCCGCAGGTGGTGCTGCCGCTACCGGGCGTGGGGACGAGAGTTCCGCGCTGGTGTCCGGCGCGAACGCGGACGATCTGGCGACGAGCGCGATCGCGGCGGCGCAAGCGACGATGCCGCCGATAGCCATGAGCGCTCGGCGTGGCCCCGGGTCGCGAAATGCCGTGGAAGAAAGTTCGGGCTCCGCGTCCAGGTGACTCGGACCGAGCGAGTCGGCTCCGGCGTCGGGCCATTCGGAGGGCGCAGGCGGGGGCCCCGACAGCGCGAGCGCATCTTCGCTCGCCGGGCGCGCCGGAGCTCCCGCCGCGAGCGCAACATCGTGGGCGGCGAGAGCGGCCGCGAGCGGCGCTCCGCGAAACTCCTGGCGAGATGGCGGAAGCGGCAAAATTGCCGGCTCGGCGACGGTGGAGGCTTCGTCAATCTCGAGGGTGGAGGCTTCGTCAATCTCGAGGGTGGAGCTTGCGGCGAGATGGCGAGGGCGTTCGGCGCGCGGCGAGGACGAGGTCGGACGTGGCGGAACGGAGACGGGACGTATCGAGTAGCGTGGCCCGGGCGACTGCGGAGCCGCAGCCGACATCGGGGATGAGGGAGGCCCGATCGTGAGCACCGGCCGCGGTCTTATGGGCTCGATCGGCAGCTTGGCGACCGGCTTCGGAGGCGGAGAGAGTCGCCGTGTGTTCGAAGGTGCGGGCTTCTGGGTGCGCAGGGGACGTGCTTCGATGGCAAGCGACGTCTTCGAACGCGCTGGAGAGGCTGGCTCGTCCTCCCAGCCGAGGTCGATATCATCGGGGTTCTTGAGCGTCGATGAGTCAGAGGGCATGCGCGTTCCTTCAATCCGGGCGAGGATCTGAGTGAACGGCTCTGCGTTTTCCGCGGCCGCATGGAGTCAGTGGTCGGGAGCGACACTCGTTCTGAACGCGCAAACAATGAGTCCTCGATAAGCGCGGCAGATTGCAGCCTCGTGACACACTTCCATTCTCAGCGCTGCCTGCGCTGCCTGCGCTGCTGCCGTCAGCGAATCGTCAGATGCGCGTGACAGGCGCGTTCGCCAGGGTGTCAGCTCGCGCCGTCGAGCGCGGCTCGGAGCAGCGGTCGAAGGTCTTCACTCACGAGTGGTGTGCTTTCGAGGTCTCGCGCGCGTAGCCACCTCCGTTCGAGGGTCCCTTCGGGGAGATCGCCGAACCGAGGGACTTCGGATGCGCGCGCCACGTAATAGCGCACCAGCTTCAAGCGCCGATCGCGGCCGGTACCGAAGAAGTACTGGAGGTGACCGAGCTCGGCGGCCACTCGAAGATCACCGAGCGCGCCCGATTCCTCACGAAGCTCTCGGAGGGCTGCCTCTCCGGGCTGCTCGTTCCACTAGATGCCGCCTTTCGGCAGCTCCCACGCCGCCCCTCGAGCCCGGATCGCGAGCACCGACGGGCCTTCTTCGTCGCGCATGACGAGCGCGGCGCCAGCGCAGATCTCGCTCGGATGCCCTTCAACCTCGAGCTCCAGGTCACCCACGAGCCCTCGCGTGCGCGCCTCGGCGATGAACCAGGTCGTGGGCGCGTTGCGTCGAAAACCTCCCGGCGCGTCGACTCGATCAGCGACCATGAACAGGCACAACAAACCGAGATCGACCTCGCTCGCCAGTCGTCGCCACGCCTTGTCGGATGGAGCGTTGCCGCGAAGCGCCGACGTTTGCCACGGCAGGCTCGTGTCGTGCCATTTCACGAGGGCGAGCAGCCCTGGATCGGTGACGCCGCACGTCGCGAGCACCTCGAGTGACCGTGCGGGGTGTGCCGTGCCGGTGATCTTCCCGATGTCGTGCGCGCGGCCGAGGTTCGTGAGCAGCATTGCCTCCGAGCTCGATCGCCGATTCGAGAGCGCGAGGCACGCGGCGTGGTGAGCGACGGCTTCCGAGTGCGCGTGCGCATCGCGCGCGGTGTGTCGCCGCGGGTTGAGAAAAACGTCGCGAAGCCGCTCGTAGGCGGCCACGAAACGTTCGTTCCGGAGGAGGTCTTCCATGATCGTCCTCCTCTGAAGGTAGCGCCGCTAATTATAGTCAACCACTATTAGTTTAATATGGGTCATCGCGTAAAACTATAGTTAGCGATAGGCTAGAGAGCGTGGGCTCGGGCAAGGGGAGTTCCGTTCTCCCGGCGCCGGATGCGAGAAGCGATGCGAAATCGTCGATGTTCGTTCACGAAGGCGCCGCACTTCGAACGCGCTCGACCGGGACATGAGTGAATCCGATGCCCTTTCGTATTGGATGGGGTCGGACAAGGAGACGTTCGTCGCCGAAGAGTCCGGGGTGATCCTCGGCACGTACTATTTCCGCCCGAACCAGGCTGGGGGCGGGCAGCACGTGAGCAACTGCGGATACATGGTGAGCGCTTCCGCCACGGGCCGCGGGGTTGCGCAGCGGATGTGCGAGCACTCGATCGAGCACGCGCGCTCCCGGGGCTACCGGGCGATGCAGTTCAATTTCGTCGTCAGTACGAACGAGCGTGCGGTTCGCCTTTGGCAGTCCCTCGGGTTCCAGGTCGTCGGCCCACTGCCGCTCGCGTTCGACCTCCCGACTGCCGGTTACGTCGACGCGCTCGTCATGTATCGACAGCTCTGACCCGAGCCTAGGTGGCGTTGAAGGTCAATTCCCTGGCGTCCTCGGTCATGGCTGCGCAGGCCCCGCAGGCGCCATGCTGGGATGCATGTCCTACCACCCCTTCAATGCTCCTCCCATC
>JAEZYO010000987.1 GCA_023419055.1 Pseudomonadota bacterium
GTTCTGGTCCGCCGCCTGACCGGTGAAGCGCGGCAAGTGGGCCCTAAAGTCACCCGTCTCCGTGGGCTTGCTCCCGGTGAGGAGCCCGCGCGAGAACACGCCGTACAGCGTCGCGTTGATGCCGAGCTGCTCGAGCGCCGGAAAAATCTGCGCCTCCGGCCCGCGGCTCGCGATCGAGTACTCGATCTGGAGATCGACCACCGGGTGCACCGCGTGCGCGCGGCGGATGGTCTCGACGCCCACCTCCGAGAGCCCGAGGTGACGCACGTACCCGGCCTTGATCAGATCCACGATCGCGCCGACGGTGTCTTCGATGGGAACCTGCGGGTCGAGGCGAGCGGGGCGGTACACGTCGATCACCTCCACGCCGAGTCGCTTCAAGCTGTAGGCGGCGAAGTTTTTCACGGCAGCGGGCCGCGCGTCGTAGCCGACCCAGCCGCCCTCCGGGCTGCGCATCGCGCCGAACTTGACCGACACCACGGCGCGCTCGCGCCGGCCTTTGAGAGCCTGTCCGATCAGGAGCTCGTTGTGTCCCATCCCGTAGAAGTCCCCGGTGTCGACGAGCAGCGGGGCGTACTCCAGCGCGGCCTGGATCGTGGCGACGCTCTCTCGGTCGTCGGTCTTCCCGTACATGCCGGACATGCCCATGCAGCCGAGGCCCAGTCGGAAGATCTCGGGGCCGGTTTTGCCGAGTTTCACGGTCTCTTGAGTCGTCATGTCTGTTTCCTCCGTTCGCAAAGGAAACCTAAGAGCTGACGACCGATACAACCAGCGAATAGGATGTATGCGAACCATGAACGAGAGTTATGAAAGAGATCTCGATCTCAACCTCGTGCGCGTGTTCGTCATCGTCGCCGAGAGCGGCAGCGTCACGCAGGCGGCCGAGCGGCTCTACCTCACGCAACCAGCCGTGAGCGCGGCGCTCAAGCGACTCACCCGCGCCGTCGGCGCGCCGCTCTTCACGCGGCAAGGGCGCGGCATCGTGCTCACCGCGCGCGGAAAGCGCGTGCTCGATCGCGCGCGACCACACCTCGAAGGGTTGCTCGCCGCCGCGCTGTCGCCCGCCGAGTTCGACCCACGCTCGAGCGAGCGCGTCGTGCGCCTCGGGCTCTCCGACACCAATGAAGCCTGGCTGTTGCCGTCCTTGCTGTCGGCGCTCGCGAGCACCGCGCCGCGCCTGCGCTTGGTCGTCGTCGAGGTGCACTTCCGCAGCGTCGCCCAGGCGCTCGAGAGCTCGCGCATCGATCTCGCGGTCACGATCGCCGACGATCTGCCCGCGGGAACGAGCCGGAGGCCGCTCATCGAGCAAGGATCGATGGGCGGCTTCGTGTGCCTGTTCGATCCGCGCCACGCTCGCCTCGGTAAGAAGCCCACGCGCGAGCGCTACCTCGCGTGCGATCACGTGATCGTCTCGTACAACGGGGATCTGCGGGGCATCGTCGAAGATCTGCTCGGCGTGCAGCGCCGGGTGCGGATCTCGGTCCCGACCTTTCACGCGGTCGGCCCCGTCGTGGACGGCTCGGCGCTGGTGGCGACCGTGCCCGCGCTCGTGGCGCGCGAGATCCGGCGCGTGCGGCCCCACTTGCGGACGGCGCCGCTACCCTTCGAGCTGCCGGGTACGAGTATGGAGCTCCTGGCTCGCGCGGGGGTCCTGGACGATCCGGCCGTCCGCTTCGTGCACGATCGAATCGAGCGCGTCGTGCGCGAGGGTTGATGCATCCCCGAGCACGGCGGGAACACGCCGCGTAACTTTACCCGCGCGCAGAGTTACTCGGCGCGGTGACGGCGCGGTGACTGGTAAGCTCGTCCGCGCGGGTGATGGCCATCGACCACAAGCTGGTGCTCGACGCGCTCGACGGCGCCGTCCTCGCCGCGGACGAGCGGGGACGGATCGTGTACGCGAACCAGGCCGCCTCCGCGCTGCTCGAGCGGTCGAGCGCGGAGCTCGCGGCCGATTCGCTGTACGGCGTCCTCGGCGTCAGCGAGGACGCGGACGACCTCCTCGGCCGCGAGCTCCGAGTGCGCATCGAGCGCAGCTCCGGCCCGGCGCTGCACGTGGAGGTGAAGCTCTCGCGGGCTGGCTCGCTCTACATCGCTTCCTTGCGTGACGTGAGCGAAACCGTGCTGCTCGAAGCGTCCGTCCGCACGCTCACCGAGGTGGAGGAGCACCTGTTGCGCGAGCAGCGAGCGCTCGCCGAAAGCGAGGCGCGCGCACGCAGGCTCCAGGATTCGGGCGTCATCGGCGTCGTGTTCTGGACGCGCGACGGCGTGCTGACCAACGCGAACGACGCGTTCTTGCGCATGGTCGGTTACACCCGGGAGGAGCTCACCTCCGGGAAGGTGCGCTGGCCCGACATCACCCCGCCGGAGTTCGCGCACCTCGACGAGCAGGCGATGCGCGAGCTCGACGAGCGCGGCATCTCGCAGCCGTTCGAGAAGGAGTATTGGCACAAGGACGGGCACCGCATCCCGATCTTGCTCGGCGTCGCGACCTGGGAGGGCACCAAGAACGAAGGCGTGGCCTGGATCCTGGACATCAGCGAGCGGCGTAAGCTCGAGCTACAGCGCGAGGAAGCGCGCGCCGCGCTCGCGAAGAGTCAGGCACAGCTCCAGGCCGTGCTCGACAACGCACCCGCCGTCGTCTTTCTGAAGGATCTCGAGGGGCGCTACATCCTCGCCAATCGCAC
The DNA here is from genome assembly GCA_023419055.1 of Pseudomonadota bacterium. Next base: position 2,688 of record JAEZYO010000987.1, read on the forward strand.
CACCGCGGAGCTGGTCGGGCGCACGGCGGAGGAGCTGGTCGGGCTCACGGACTACGACTTTTTGCCGCGCGAGTTCGCGGAGCGCTACCGCAGGGACGATCAACGCGTGATCGAGCTCAGGACGCCGATCGAGCTCGAGGAAGTCATCCCGACGGTGACGGGGCCGCGGGTCGGTCACACCGTCAAGTTTCCGCTGCGCGGCGCGGACGGCGCCGTGGTCGCGACCGGCGGCATGTCGATCGACATGACCGAACGCAAGGAGCTCGAGATCGCGCTCCTCCAGCAGCACCGCTTGATGGAGACCATCACCGCGAACGCCTCGGCGGCGCTCTTCCTGCTCGATCCCGACAATCAGTGCACCTTCATGAACCCGGCCGCGGTCGCGATGACCGGCTACACGCTGGACGAGATGCAGGGACGTTCCATCCACGAGGCCGTGCACCACCACCGCCCGGACGGCTCGCCGTATCCGCTCGACGAGTGTCCGATCCACCGCGCCCTTCGGGACAACCGCCAGCACCGCGGTGAGGAGACGATGATCCGGAAGGACGGCACGTTCTTCCCCATCGCCTTCACGTCGAGCCCGATCGTCGAAGACGGGAAGACGATCGCGACCGTGGTCGAGATCCGCGACATCACGGAGGAGAAGCGCGCGGCGGACGAGCTCGTGCTGCAGGCGCGCATCCTGCAAAGCATGGCCGAGGGCGTGAACGTCGCCGACTCGACGGGCGTCATCACCTACACGAACCCCGCCGAGGACGACATGTTCGGCTACGAGCGCGGCGAGCTCATCGGCAAGCACGTCACGGTCCTGAACCAGTACCCGCCCGAAGAGAACGCCAGGATCGTGGGGGAGGTGATCGACACGCTGCTCGAGCACGGCGTCTGGACCGGCGAGTGGAAGAACGTGAGAAAGGACGGCTCGCCGTTCATCACGCGCGCGCGCATCACGGCGCTCGAGCAGTCCGGGCGCCCTCATTTCTTGTGCGTGCAGAGCGACGTGACGAAGGAGCGCCGCGATCGCGACGCCGCCGAGTTCCTGGCGAGCGTGAGCACCGCGCTCGCACCCTCGCTCGATCTCGAGACCACGCTCGAGCGGGTCACTCGCCTCGTCGTCCCGCGCATCGCCGAGCAGTTCGCGGTCTACCTCGAGAGCGCGGCTGGACCGGTCGAGCTCGTCACGGTGGCGCACGCCGATCCGCCGCGCGCCGAGCTGCTCTGGAACCTGCACGCGCGGCACCCGCTGGTCCCGGAGCTCGCCGGCGCGGTCACGCTGGAGCAAGGCCGGCACGGCGTGCTCGTGCCCGCCGTCACCGACGAGATCCTGTCCGAGGTCGCCCGAGACGACGAGCACCTCGCCGCCCTCCAGGAGCTCGGCATCGGCTCCTACGTCGCGGTGCCGCTCGTCGGTCACGGGCGCGCAATCGGCGCCATCTCGCTCAGCCGCTCGCCCTCTCGGACACGCTTCGACGAGCTCGACGTGATCATGACCGAGGAGCTCGCTCGCCGGCTCGCGGTCGCGATCGACAACGCGCGCCTCTTCGAGCTCACGCAGCGCGAACGCCGCCGCGCGGAGGAGGCGAACCGCGCGAAGGACGAGCTGCTCTCGGTGACGAGCCACGAGCTTCGGACTCCCCTGAACGCGATCCTCGGCTGGTCGCGCATGCTGCTCTCGGGCAACCTCGACGTCACGAAGCAGCGGCGCGCGCTCGAGACCATCGAGCGCAACGCCAAGATCCAGGTCCAGCTGGTCGACGACATCCTCGACGTGAGCAGCGTGATCACCGGCAAGCTGCGGCTGACCGTGGCGCCGGTGGATCCCGTGCCGATCGTGGAGGCCGCCATCGACGTGGTGCGCCCGGCCGCCGACGCGAAGGGGGTCCGACTCGAGATCGAGATCGATCGAGCAGCGGGCGTCGTGAACGGCGACGCGGGCCGCCTGCAGCAGGTGTTCTGGAACCTGCTCTCGAACGCGGTCAAATTCACTCCCCGGGGTGGACACGTCGGGCTCCGGGTGGGGCGCAGTGACGGCCAGTTCGAGGTGGTGGTCACGGACTCGGGGCAGGGGATCGAGCCGAGCTTTCTGCCGCACGTGTTCCAACCGTTTCGCCAGCAAGACGCGAGCGTCACGCGCACCCACGGGGGACTCGGGCTCGGCCTCGCCATCGTCAAGTACGTGGTCGAGCTCCACGGCGGGCAAATCGACGCCTTCAGCGAGGGCCTCGGCCGCGGCGCCACCTTCGTGCTCAAGATCCCCGTCGCGGCGACGACCGGCACCGCGCGCCCGCAGCGCAGCGAGCCTCCGCCCGTCCCCGTCGAACCGAGCGCCCCGCTCCGCTGCCCACCCGAGCTCCACGGCCTCCACGTGCTCGTGGCCGAAGACGAGCCCGACGCGCGCGATCTCGTGGTCGCGGTGCTCGAGCGCTGCGAGATGCAGGTCACCTGCGCGGGAACGGTCAGCCAGGCGCTCCACCTCTTCCGCCAACACCCTCCAGATGTATTGCTCAGTGACATCGGCATGGCCGGCGAGTCGGGCTACGACCTCATCCGCCGCGTCCGCGCCCTGCCGCCCCAAGCCGGCGGCGCCGTCCCCGCGCTCGCCCTCACCGCGTACGCCAGCGCCGCGGACAAGCAACGCGCGTTGACGGCCGGTTTCACCGCCCACACGGGCAAGCCGGCCGACCCCCAGGAGCTCGTTCGCCTGCTGGTGGAGCTCTGCACGCGCCGAGACACGCCGGTCGCCCCGTCGCCGTCGCCGTCGCCATCGCCGTCTCCGAACGTCCCGAGTGCAAGTAGCCCGCCCCACCCCAAGTAACCCACCCCACCCCGAGTAGTGGTAAGGGGGCTTGTGCCGTCCGAGCGCCGCGGTTGGTTCTTTCGCCTGCGAGTCGCCGTGCTGGCCTCGATCCTGCTCGCGCTCGCGCTCTACGCCGGCAAGGACTACCTCGAGCGCCGCAGCCGCAACGACTGGGATCGCACGCTCAAGGTCGCCCTGGTGGTGCTGGAGCTCGAGCCTGTCCCCGCCTCCGCGCTCGACGCGATGCGCGCCCGCCTGCCCACGCTGGAAGCGCGCCTCGCCGCGGAGCTCCACCGCTACCGCCCGGGCGCGCCGTTCCCGTTCGAGTTCGAGCTGTTCGGCCCCGTGCCCGTCAATCAACCCCCACCCGAGCCCAAGAGCGAGAGCTTCTTCGATCTGTCGCGCCACTCATTCGGGCTCTGGCGCTACGTGTCCGCGATCGATCGCGAGCTCGCCATCGCATCCTCCGAGTTCGACTCACGCGTGTACGTGGTGGTCCGCCCGCCCGCCAAGGAGGCGGTGCGCATGGTGGAAGGGATGAGTCAGCAGAACGGGCGCGTGGGCACCGTGAGCGTGGAGCTCGCCGACGACATGGTCGATCTGGCGCTCTTTGTCGCCTCGCACGAGCTCTTTCACACGCTCGGCGCGAGCGACAAGTACGACTCGAAGGGCCAGATCCTGATCCCGAGCGGTCTCGTCGAGCCCGCGAAGAACCCGCTCTACCCTCAGCGCTACGCCGAGATCATGGCGCGCAATCGCCCGCTCAGCCCGACCAAAGAAGTGATCCCCGAGTCACTCGACGAGCTCGCCGTGGGCCGAGACACCGCACTCGAAATCGGCTGGCTCCAGCAATAGCTCCTGCACCCTTTTTTTTGTTGGGTCTTGAGCTCGCGCGAAACCATCGCTGACTTCGCCTTCACCCTCCCGCACTGCTCCTCGCAGTAGCGCTCGCTGTCGGGCGACGACTGGCGGGCGCCTCCTCCCGCCGGCCAGCGGACGCGGCTCAACACCTCGCCACCACTCCCTGCACGCTCCTTCGACCGGATCTTCCACGTGCCTTCACTTCATGCCGCTGCCGGGGCCGGCGTCGTCGCGCCACGCCATCGCCGCCCTGCCGCTCACTACGGCTCTGGAACGCGGCTTGAGGTCGAGTGGGAGCCCGCTGTAATCTCGGAGCGAAACCGTTGCGGAAGCTCTCAGCAGAATCGGGGTGAGGCATGAAGTATTGTCCTAATCCGTTTTGCCCTCACCGCATGCAGGTGGGCGGACAAGCCGAGTTCAGGGACGACATTCTCGTCTGCAGTGACTGTCGAGTGGCTCTCGTCGCCGAGCCCGAAACGTTCCTCACTCGGGATCAAGCTCGCGAGCTGTTGCAGCAAGCCGTAGCTGACAGCGGCGAGACCGTGGAGGAAACGGTCGAACGGAGATCCAGAATGGACGTCGTCACGGGCGCCTTCTGCGTTCTGGTCGGTCTTGCGGTCACGGCCGCGACGTACAGGATGGCCCTTCCCGGCGGGGTCTACATGGTCGCCTGGGGGCCCATGGTCTTCGGAATCATGCGCCTGGTGCGAGGTCTGGATCGCTCACCGTCTTGAAGCCACCCCCTGCGCGCTCCTTCGACAGTCGCTTCACGCGCCTCTACTTCACGCCGCTGCTGGGCCGGCGTCGTCGCGCCACGCCATCGCCGCCCTGCCGCTTGCTATGGCTCCGTCCGCACCCGAGAAGATGACACGACAACTCCTGCTGCGCAGCTCCTCCGGATGACGAGCGTCATCCCTGATGTAGCTCTCGAGCCGACACGCGGTCTACGGGGGCCCCGCCCTCTTCCCGACACGGGCTTCCCGACACGGGCCGCCGGCTCGCTGCGTTTCCGCGCGGATCCCTCGTTAGCGCAGACCTACCTCCTCGGAGCCCCGACTCCCTGCAGAGGACGCTGAAATCGCAGCACGTTCCCGACCTGCTAGCTCTGGATGTTCCTGAAAGGCTTCAGTTTCGGCCGGCAGCTTTGTGTCGAGCAGCCTGCACAAAAAGGCTGCACGTTCCGCGGCATAATTTAGAGTTAGCCGGACGTGCGAATTGCACCATCGGCCCTCAAC
>JAEZYO010001027.1 GCA_023419055.1 Pseudomonadota bacterium
GCTCGGGTTCCTGTGGTTCGGCGGCGAAACGGACGAGCAGGCGGTCGCGCGCGCGCTCCACGAGCTCGCGGACGTGGTGCGTTCGCGAGAGGGCGAGAGCCTCGTTTTTCGGAGCGCTCGTTTGAACGGTGCCTTCAAGGACCGCCTCGATCCGGGCATAACGCTCGATGCGCCCGAGCTCTCGCGGCTGTCCGGAATTCGGGCACTGGTAGAGGTCGGCGCGGGGGCGCCACGCCTCTACGGCGACTTCGACGTCGAGCTCGATGACCTGGACGTCGAGGTGGAGAGCCCGGCGCGGACGGCGCGAGCCGTCGGCCTGGTCACGCTCACGGGCATGGCCGAAGGAGAGGCCCGGCGCGAGACGCGCCGCGTAACCTTCCGCCTTGCGGAAAGTAGCGGGGAGTGGCGGGTGGTCGGCATCGAAGTTGCTGGGAGAGACGACTAACCACGGAAGGTCCCCGATGGTATCGGCCACGAGTCCTGGGTCGCCGCCTGGAGCGCCCTCAGCCAACCCGCTCGATCTCCTGCTCTGCACACGCACTGCCGGCTACAGACATGCCTCGATCGAGGCGTCGGTCGACGCCCTGCTCGACCTCGCTCGCGCGGAGGGGTGGACCTTCACGCACAGTGAGGACAGCGCCTCCTTCGACCTCGAAAGGCTCACCCGGCATCACGCGGTAGTGCTCATGAACAGCACCGGTGATTTCTTGAACGCGGCGCAGCGCTCCGCCTTCGAGACCTACGTCGCGCGTGGCGGAGGCGTCGTGGCGGTGCACGCCGCGGCGGTGATCGAGTTCGAGTGGCCCTTCTACGAGTCGTTGATCGGCGCGCGCTTCCGCAATCACCCGGAGCCGCAGCGCGGCGTGGTACGCATCGAGGATCGCGACCACCCGGCCACGCAGGCCTTACCCGAGGTCTGGGATTGGCACGAGGAGTGGTACAATTTCGCGCCGAACCCGCGCGAGAAGGTGCGCGTGCTCGCGAGCGCCGACGAGTCGACTTATCGCGGCGGCACCATGGGCGATCACCCCTTGGTGTGGTGTCACGAGCGCCTCGGTGGGCGCTCCTTCTACACCGGGCTCGGGCACGATTCGGCGGCCTACTCGGATCAGCGCTTCATGGCGCACCTCGCGGGCGCGATCCGCTGGGCTGCGCGCAAACCACGCTAGTGCACCGATCGGCTTGGCCACCGATCGGTGTTCTCTAGTTCTTTTTCATCAGGGCGGCACGCGCCGCCCCGCCCCGCGGAAGTGACGCGCTTCGCGATCCTCGAAGGAGGAAATTCCGCGGGCCTCACCCCACGCGGCCGCTTCGCGGCAGACCCACTCGCTCAACCAGTTTTATCGGCCTAGGTTATCAAAATGGCAGTGACGCGCATCGGCTCCACGCTGGCTGCACCTTCGGCGATCGGCTCAATCGCGCCCGAAGCCGCTTCCGGACCGAACTCCGAGGTGGCGCTACCTCCCTGGGGGCTCGGGCCCTTCGAGAAGCTCGACGTCCACAACCCTTGCCTCTTGCCGCGCGGTGACACCTTCTTCACGTGTCCGCACGCGGGCGCGGTGGCCTGGGAGGAGAAGGACGTCTTCAATCCTGCGGTGGTGGTGCGCGACGGCCGGGTGTGTCTGCTCTACCGCGCCGAAGATCGCGTCGGCAGCAACTGCGGAACGTCCCGCATCGGCCTCGCCGAGAGCCAGGACGGGCGCCTCTTCGAGCGGCACCTCGTGCCGGTGCTCTACCCGGATCGCGATCCGTACCAGGAGCTCGAATGGGACGGCGGCTGCGAGGATCCGCGGATCGTGGAGGACGAGAGCGGCAAGTATTTCCTCACGTACACCGCGTTCGACGGCAAGACCGCCCGGCTCTGCGTCGCGACCTCGACCGATCTCCGCGTCTGGCACAAGCACGGCCCGGCGTTCCTTCGCGCGGAGGGCGGCAAGTACCGCGACCTCTGGTCGAAGTCGGGTTCCATCGTGGTACGCCGGGAAGGCAGCCGCCTGGTCGCTCACCGCGTCGACGGCCGTTACTGGATGTACTGGGGCGAGTCCGACGTGTTCGCCGCTCACTCGGAGGATCTCATCGAGTGGACTCCCCACGTTGGAATCGTCGACGAGAACACGCGCGTCCGACACCTCGACGGTCGCTACGAGGTGAGCCACTTCGGAGGCACGAGCGCGATCCTGCCCGTGATGCCGAGGAGGCTCCGTCGCTTCGACAGCACGATCGTGGAACCGGGGCCGCCGGCGCTCTACACGGACTCCGGCATCATCCTCCTTTACAACGGCAAGAACCACCCGGAGCTCGGGGACCCTCGGCTCGCTCCGCGCGCGTACTCGGTCGGGCAAGCGCTCTTCGACCCGCGTGACCCCGCGTGCCTGATCGGCCGCACGAACGAGCCGTTCTTGGTGCCCGACCGCCGCTACGAGATCGAGGGCCAGATCGAGCACGTCTGCTTCGCGCAGGGCCTCGCGTATTTCAACGGCGAGTGGCTGCTTTACTACGGCACCGCGGACTCCAAGATCGCCGTCGCGCGCGCCGCAGCTTGAGCTTCAGCTGGTCTGGGGCGCGAGGTGTCGCGGCGAGACGCGCTCCGCCGCGGTGAACACGAGCGCGACCCAGAGCCCGACTGCTGCGGCCAGGTGGACGATCTGCATCCAGGCGGGCGCCGAGAGGATGACGTTCAGCACGCCGAGCCCGAGCTCGAGCATCGCGAGCGCGACGGAGGCGGTGGCGAAACGCTGGGCGAGCTCTCCTCCGTGGCGGGCAACTCGCGGCAGCACGAAGATCACGGCGAACCCGAAGCACACGGCGAGCAGAGGATGCACCACCCGGAGCTGCTGGAGAAAGTGCGAGCTCGAATCGAGATCTTCTCCTACGCGCCCCGCGAGCGAGCTCGCGCTCACCGGATACAAGGTATCGCCGAGCGCCGTGACCGCACCCATGGCGGCGACGATCACGAAGGCGCCGAGGAACGCATACAAGGCTCCCCGGACCGCACCGCGAGCCGCCTCGGCGCTCGACCCTTCCTCGCTCGCCCAGAACGCCGAGAGGGCAAAGCCCGCCGTGAGGCCGCAGGTGCTCACCAGGTGGATGGGCATCATCAGCGCTCGCAGCACGGAAGTGTTCTGACCCACCAGGCCGCCCAGCACGAGCACCGCGCCGATCAGCGCGTCGAGCAGCACGAAAAGGATGCCGATCCAGGCGGCCCTGCGCGCCCGATGGCCCTCCGGGAGCTTACGCAGCAGCCAGGCGTACGAGAACCCGAACACCAGCACGAGCCCCGAAGTGATGCGGTGGCTGAACTCGAGCGCCGTCTCGAAGCGCTGGGGCAGGTGGAGAATCTCGCCCTGACACGTTGGCCAGTGTTGGCCGCAACCCGCGCCCGATCCGGTTACCCGCACGAGCGCGCCGAGCAGCAGGACCAGCACCGTATAAACGAGCAGCGCGTACCCGAGCCGTCCCAGGCGTTGCCCCGGGTTGGGACGCGCCAGGGGCTGGGTCCAGGGGCTCGGAGCCGCTAGGTTTGCCATGTCTCGGGTCGGCTCTGCCACGGCTCGGAGGCCCCGTCGACTCGCGAGGTGCTCGAACATTTGGCGTGACGAGCATAGGGGGAATGTGGCAATACTTAAGAAGGTTAAGAAAAGGGTGTGCCCATGACCGAAAGCTTTTTCCGCGGCATCGACCGCATCCGTTACGAAGGTCCCTCGTCCGACAACCCCCTCGCGTTCCGTTATTACGACAAGGACAAGGTCGTCGCGGGCAAGCGCATGGAGGATCACCTCCGCTGTGCCGTTTGTTACTGGCACACCTTCGCCTGGCCCGGCAGCGACGTCTTCGGCGCCGGCACGTTCGACCGCCCCTGGTTCCGCACCAAGAGCCCGATCGAGGCGGCGGAGCTCAAGCTGCAGGCGGCGTTCGAGTTCTTCGAGAAGCTCGGCGTTCCGTTCTTCACGTTCCACGATCGCGACATCGCTCCCGAAGGCGCGACGCTCAAGGAGTCGAACGCGATCCTCGATCGCATCATCGAGAAGACGCAGGCGGAGATGTCGCGCACGGGCGTGAAGCTCCTCTGGGGCACCGCGAACTTGTTCAGCAACCCGCGCTACATGTCGGGTGCCGCCACGAACCCCGATCCGGAGATCTTTGCCTACGCGGCGGCGCAGGTGCGCAACATCCTCGACATCACGAACAAGCTCGGCGGCGCAAACTACGTGCTCTGGGGCGGTCGTGAAGGTTACGAGACGCTCCTCAACACCGATCTCCGTCGCGAGGCGGATCAGCTCGGGCGCTTCCTCACGCTCGTCGCCGAGCACAAGCACAAGATCGGCTTCCGCGGCACGCTCCTCATCGAGCCGAAGCCGAAGGAGCCGACCAAGCACCAGTACGACTTCGACACGGCGACCGTGTACGCGTTCTTGCAGCGCTACCACCTCGAGAACGAGTACAGGGTCAACATCGAGGCGAACCACGCGATCTTGAGCGGGCACTCGTTCCAGCACGAGGTCGCTTACGCCTACGCGAACGGCGTGTTCGGCAGCCTCGACATCAATCGCGGTGACTCGCTGCTCGGCTGGGACACCGATCAGTTCCCGAACGACGTCGCCGAGATCGCGCTCGTGATGTACACGTTCCTCCAGAACGGCGGCTTCACGACCGGCGGCATGAACTTCGACGCCAAGCTCCGTCGCCAGAGCATCGACCCGGAGGACCTCTTCCACGCTCATATCGGCGGCATGGACACGCTCGCGCGTGGCCTCCTGATCGCCGACAAGATGATCCAGGACGAGAAGCTGAACGCCCAGGTCGAGCAGCGCTACGCCGGCTGGAAGGGTGAGCTTGGCCAGCAGATCCTCGGAGGCAAGGTCAGCCTCGCGGATCTCTCCGACAAGGTCCTCTCGAGCGGCATCGAGCCGAAGGCGCGCTCCGGTCGCCAGGAGTACCTCGAGAACCTCGTCAACAAGTACCTCTGAGTCGCGGCAAGATCGGAGGGCCCGTTCTCGGTCGAAAGGGCCCTCCGAGCCCGTACCGCGCTCGCTCGTAGTCCGGCGCTTCCGGTGGAAGCCCGAGCCGCTCGAGCAAGCGCGTAGCGGCCTCGGGCAAAAATGGCGCGATGAGCACGGCGACGACGCGCAGGCTCTCGCACAGGTTCGCGAGCACGCGACGAAGGCGGAGGTCCGCGCTCTCCTCCGAATCGCGGCGTTTGGCGAGGCGCCAGGGGGCGCTCGCGTCAGCGTAGCGATTGGCCGCGGAGACGAGCTCGAAGATCGCCTCGAGCGCGGCGTGCAACGCGAACGCGTCGACCTGGGTCCTCACCTCGTCGAAAGCGGCGCGGGCTGCCTTTTCGAGCTCGCGGTCGACCTCATCCTCGCAGGGCTCGAGCTCGAGCTCGCCGGCGCAGGCGGAAGCGAGCGTCGTGACGCGTTGGAGCAAATTGCCGAGCTTGCCTGCGAGCTCGGAGTCGTGGGCCTCGATCAAGCGCTCCTCTCGAAAATCGCCGTCCTTCGTCGTGTGGAGGTGACGCAAGAGGTAGTAGCGGAGCGCCGTCGTGCCGCGGCGCTCGACCAGCGCGAAGGGATCGATCGTGTTTCCGAGCGACTTTCCGATCTTCGCTCCGTCGACCGTGACGTATCCGTGTACGCGGATGGCGGTGGGCAAGGGGAGGCCGGCGGAGAGCAGGATTGCTGGCCAGTAAACCGCGTGGAAGCGGAGAATGTCTTTGCCGATGAGGTGCTCGCGCGCAGAAGACCGGAGCCAGTACCGGTCGAATTCCTCCGTCGGTTCCGGAAAGCCGAGCAGAGAGAGGTAGTTCGCGAGCGCGTCGAACCAGACGTAAACGACCTGCGAGGGATCGTCCGGCACCCCGATCCCGAAGTTGCGAGCTCGGGTTCGGCCGCGAGAGACGCTGAAATCGATGAGCCCACCCGCGACGAAGCTCCGGACTTCGCGCGCCCGCTCTTCCGGAAGCACTCGGAGCCGCCCGCTGTCGAGCTCCGCAAGCAGCGCGTCCTCATAGCGGGACAGGCGGAAGAACCAGTTCCTTTCGCGGGTCTCTTCGAGGGCAGCGCGGTGCACGGGGCAGAGTCCGCCTTCCTGCTCGGCGGCGGGTAAAAAAGCCTCGCACCCCGAGCAGTAGTGTCCAAAGTAGTCTTTGGCGTAGAGGTCACCCCGCTCGGCGCAGCGTTTCCACAGCTCGGCGACCGCCGGGGCGTGTCGTGGGTCACTCGAAGTGTGTAGGTAGTCATCGAAAGTGGCGCCTACCTTCGTCGCGAGGCCGCGAAAGACCGCGCCGTTCGTCTCGACCAGGCGTCGCGGCTCGATTCCGAGCGCGCGAGCCGCGCGCACGTTCTTGAGCGCGTGATCGTCGGTACCCCCGGTAAAGCGGAGGTCGGCTCCGCGCTGCCGAAGGTGGCGCGAAATGGCGTCACCGATCACGACCTCGAGCGCATGCCCGACGTGAGGCGCTGCGTTGACGTAAGGGAGAGCGGTGCTGAGAAATGACGGGGTGCCTCGCTCGTGCGAGGGAAATTTCAATGAGCTCATGGGGTCCTCCGGCTTCGCGCGTGCTCCGCGCCTGCTTCGCGCCGCGCTGCGGACAGCCCATGAACGAAGAAGGCCGCCTCGCAGGCGGCCTATCTCGAACGAACGTAAAATCTCGTTTCAGTTCATCGAATACACGGCCACCCAGCGCATGGTGCGCATGAGCATGGCCGGCATTCGCAACGAAACGGTGGTCACGTCGAAAGTCTATGAACCTTAGGCTCGGGCAGCAGCTTGGTCAAGCCCCCGAAGCCCGAGTCAGAGATCGGAAGGACCCACGACTTCTTCTCGCGAGACGCGGAGGGTCTCGAGGCGCGCGACCAGCCGCTCCGGATCGCTGTCGCAGATCACGAGCTTCCGCTCGTCGCTCGCGATGAAGCCCTCTGCCGCGAAGTGGTCGAGCAGAGCGAGGTACGGCTGCCAGAACCCCTCGACATCGAGGAGCCCGAGCGGCTTCTGAATCAAGCCGAGCTGAACCCAGGTCACCACCTCGGCGAGCTCTTCGAGCGTGCCGTACCCTCCCGGCAACGCGATGAACGCCTGCGAAAGCGCGGCCATTTTCGCTTTGCGCTCGTGCATGGTGCCGACCACGATGAGCTCGCTCAATCCCGCGTGGGCGACCTCCCGCGTGGCGAGGGCCTTCGGGATCACGCCGGTGACGCGCGCGCCGTGCTCGAGCCCGGCGTCCGCCAGGACCCCCATCAAGCCGACCCGTCCGCCGCCGTAGACGATGCCATGACCCCGCGTGGCGAGCGCTCGACCGAGCTCGCGTGCAGCGTTCGCATACGCCGGACGCGCGCCGCCGCGCGCTCCCGCAAAGACACAAATGTCGTCGCTCACGAACCGAAGGATGCCACGTCTCCGCGCCGCATTCGAAAGCGTTCGTGAACGAACCTTCCTAAACGCGCGAGCCCATGGCGCCGAGCATCAGCGCCGGGGTTGAACGAGGGGAGTCGCTCGGATACCCTGATCCGGAGAGGTACTCCATGCGGTTTGCCGGACTCGCGATGGTGTTGTCAGGATTGGTGTCCTTATCGGGCTGCGGCTCTGACGACGATGACGATAAGGCGTCGGGGCTGAGCGCCGGCGGTTCCTCACAAGGCGGCACGGCGAGCGGCGACGGTGCGGGCGCCACGGGCTCCGGTGGCACGATCTCGATCGGCGGGAGCGGCTCCTCCGCTGGCTCCGGAACTGGAGGCGGCAGCGCCGGCGGTCCCTGGAAGCTGCCGGATGGCTTCACCGAGGCGACCATGGGCGGCTTTCAGCTGGGCGAAGAGATCACGGGCGACGAGCCGTCCGCGGGCGGCTCGGGCGGCGCCGGAGGTGCGGCAGGCAGCGGTTGCGGTGCGTTGCTCGGTATCGTGCGCGACTTCCGAGGCAGGAACGAGAACGGAGGTCACCCCGACTTCGAAGCGTTCAGCGGCTCCGAGGCGACGCGCGGGATGGTCGAGGCCGAGCTCGGTGACGACTCGAAGCCCGTGTACACCGGCATCTGCGAAGAGGACGAGAAGACGATGGCGTGTCCGTACGAGCAACAGAGCACGGGCGCCGCGAACTTCGACGAGTGGTACCGCGCTTCGGCTCGGAACCGCGCCTTCGTCCTGCGACTCTCGTTCGAGCCGGCCGGCGACGGCCTCTTCACGTTCGACAGCAACAGGTTCTTCCCGCTCGACGACGCGGGCTTCGGCGACGGCAAGGAGCCGCACAACTTCCACTTCACGACCGAGGTCCACACCGAGTTCATCTACCGCGGAGGTGAGACCTTCAAGTTCACCGGCGACGACGACCTCTGGGTCTTCATCAACGGTAAGCTCGCGATCGATCTCGGCGGTCTCCACCCGGCGCGGAGCGGGTCGATCGATCTCGACGAGCGCGCGGACGAGCTCGACATCGAGAAGGGCAAGACGTACCGGCTCGAGCTGTTCCACGCGGAGCGGCACACGAACGAGTCGAACTTCCGCGTCGACACGACGCTCGAGTTCACGAACTGCGGCATCTTCGTCCCGGACGTCCCCAAATGAGCACCGCGAGCGAAGCGCCTGGCGTCACCCTCGCCGAGGAAAACGGCCTGCCCGTAATGCGGGTGAGGAACCGCTTTGGGTCGCTATCGATCTTCCGGCAGGGCGCGCACGTCACGGAGTACGTTCCGGAAGGCGAGCCCGCCGTGCTCTTCACGAGCGCTCGAAGCAGGTTCGAAGTGGGCAAGGCGATCCGCGGCGGGGTCCCGATCTGCTTCCCCTGGTTCGGCCCGCACGTCACGCGGAAGGAGCTCCCTGCGCACGGTTTCGCGCGGACGAGCGCGTTCGACTACCGTGGCTCGCGCGCCGGCGTGGGCGGAGAGACGACGCTCCATTTCTCGCTCGCGAGCGGCGCGGGGACGCGCGACGCGTTCCCTCACGAGTTCTCGCTCGACTACGAGGTCACGCTCGGGAAGAGCCTCGGGCTCAGGCTCCGCGTGACGAACACCGGTTCGTCGCATTTCAGCTTCGAAGAAGCGTTGCACAGCTACTTCGCGGTGGCGGACGCGCGAGACGTGGAAGTCACGGGGCTCTCCGGCGAGCCGTACGTCGATCAGCTGAGCGGGCGCTCCGAAGTGGAAGGCACCGCGCCGATCCGCATCGCCGCTGAGGTCGACCGCGTCTATCGCAGCCGCGCGGAGTGCCGCATCATCGATCGGGGCCTTTCTCGCGCCATCGTCGTGCGGAAGCAACGCTCGGAATCCACGGTGCTCTGGAATCCTTGGATCGAGAAGAGCCGGCGGCTTCTGGATTTCGGCGATGAGGAATACCTTCGAATGCTCTGCATCGAGTCCGCAAACGTGCGCCCTCACGCCGTCGAGCTCGGCCCGTCGGGGCTTCACGAGCTCGAGGTCGAGCTCGAGAGCGTGCGCCTCGACGGCTAACGCGGGGCGCGCTAGCGTGCGCCGCGATGCTTCGTCAGCGCTTGATCACGTGGTGCGCGCTCGCTCTGGGGGGCACTTCGATCGCGGTCGCCTGCACGGGTGAGACCGATAACGTCTACGCAACGGTCGAGAACTGGGAGTGCTTCGAAGTCGTGACGGTGGGCGCCGGCGGAGGGGCCGGAGGGGAGGGAGGCGCGACGAGCTCGGACGAGTCCGGTGAGAAACCGGGGTGCGAGTGCTTTGGCTTGGAGAACCACCAGACC
>JAEZYO010000018.1 GCA_023419055.1 Pseudomonadota bacterium
GCGATGAAGTCGATGCTGATGCCCTTCGGGCACACGGCCTCGCACTCCTTGTGGCTCGTGCAGTGGCCGAACCCTTCCGCGTCCATCTGCGCGACCATCTTGCGCGCGCGTGCGCGTCGCTCGGGGGCGCCCTGCGGCAAGAGCGCAAGATGCGAGATCTTGGCCGCGGTGAAGAGCGCCGCCGAGGCGTTCGGGCAAGCGGCCACGCAAGCGCCGCAGCCGATGCACGTCGCGGCGTCGAAGGCCTTGTCGGAGTCCGGCTTCGGCACCGGGAGGGAGTTCGCCTCCGGGGCCGCGCCCGTGCGGACGGAGATGTAACCGCCCGACTGCACGATGCGATCGAGCGGCGAGCGATCGACGACGAGATCGCGGATCACGGGGAAGGCCGCCGCGCGCCACGGCTCGATGACGATCTCGTCGCCGTCACTGAACGAGCGCATGTGGAGCTGGCACGTCGTGGTGCCGGCGAGCGGACCGTGGGCGACGCCGTTGATCACCATGCCGCACATGCCGCAGATCCCCTCTCGGCAGTCGTGATCGAACGCGATCGGCTCCTCGCCGTTGGCGAGCAGCTCCTCGTTCACGACGTCCAACATCTCGAGGAACGACATGTGGTCGTTGATGTTGCGGGCCTCGTAGCGGACGAAGCGGCCTTCCTCGTTCGCGCTCCGCTGCCGCCATACTTGGAGCACCAAGTTCATCACGCGCGCCATTACTTGTAGCTCCTCTGGCTCTGCTTCACGTACTCGAACGTGAGCGGCTCTTTCACGAGCGTGGGTTCGCCGCTCTTGCCGGACCACTGCCAGGCGGCGACGTAGCTGAAGTCAGCGTCGTTGCGCTTCGCTTCGCCCTCTTCGGTCTGGTACTCCTCGCGGAAGTGCCCGCCCGCTGACTCCTTGCGCTCGAGCGCGTCGAGGCACATGAGCTCCGCGAGCTCGAAGAAGTCCGCGACGCGCCCGGCCTTCTCCAGCGTCTGGTTCAGCTCTTCTCCGCTGCCGGAGACCGAGAGGTTCTTCCAGAACTCCTCCTTGAGCTCGGGGATCTTCTTCAGGGCCTTCTTCAAGCCCTGCTCGTTCCTGGCCATGCCGCACTCGTCCCACATCAGTGCGCCGAGCTCGCGGTGGAAGGAGTCGGGTGAGCGCGAACCGCGGATCGACAGGAACTTGTCGACGCGCTGCTCCACCTCTTTCAAGGTTCGCTTCACGTCGGCGTGCGCGTCGTCCACGGAGCCCGGCTTCACCCCGGCGAGGTAGTTGCCCACCGTGACCGGGAGGATGAAGTAGCCGTCCGCGAGCCCCTGCATCAGCGCGCTCGCGCCGAGCCGGTTCGCGCCGTGGTCGGAGAAATTCGCTTCACCGCCCACGAAGAGGCCCGGGATCGTGCTCTCGAGCCCGTAGTCCACCCACAAGCCGCCCATCGTGTAGTGGATGGCCGGGTAGATGCGCATCGGCACGTCGTACGGGTTCTCGCCCGTGATGCGCTCGTACATCTGGAAGAGATTGTCGTAGCGCTCGGCGACCATCGCCCGCCCGAGCCGCTTGATGGATTCCGAGAAATCCAGGTACACGCCGCGCCGCACGCCGGCCACCTCGGGGCCGACGCCCTTGCCCTGGTCGCACATGTCCTTGGCGCGGCGGGACGCGATGTCGCGCGGCACGAGGTTGCCGAAGCTCGGGTACAGCCGCTCGAGGTAGTAGTCGCGGTCCGACTCGGGGATCTGGCTCGGATCCTTGTCACAGTCTTCCGCCCGCTTCGGGACCCAGACGCGGCCGTCGTTGCGGAGGGACTCGCTCATCAGGGTGAGCTTCGACTGGTAGTCGCCGCTCTGCGGGATGCACGTCGGGTGAATCTGCGTGAAGCAGGGGTTCGCGAACAGGGCGCCGCGCCGGTGCGCGCGCCAGCTCGCCGTGACGTTCGAGCCCTTGGCGTTCGTCGACAGGTAGAAGGCGTTGCCGTAGCCGCCCGTGGCAAGCACGACGACGTCCGCGACGTGGGCCTCGATTCGACCCGTCACGAGGTTGCGCGTGACGATGCCCTTTGCCTTACCGTCGACGACGATGAGGTCGAGCATCTCGGTGCGCGGGTACATCTTGACGGTGCGCGCCTCGATCTGACGGCAGAGCGCCTGGTACGCGCCGAGCAAGAGCTGCTGCCCCGTCTGCCCGCGTGCATAAAAGGTGCGCGCCACCTGAGCGCCGCCGAAGGAGCGGTTGGCGAGGAGACCGGAGTATTCGCGCGCGAAGGGCACGCCTTGCGCGACACACTGATCGATGATGTTGACGCTGAGCTCGGCCAGTCGGTAGACGTTGGACTCGCGCGCTCGGAAGTCGCCGCCCTTTACCGTGTCGTAAAACAGGCGGAAAACGCTGTCGCCGTCGTTCTGGTAGTTCTTGGCCGCGTTGATTCCGCCTTGCGCGGCGATGCTGTGGGCGCGGCGCGGGCTGTCCTGGTAGCAGAAGCAGTGGACGTTGTAGCCCATCTCGCCGAGGCTCGCGGCCGCGGCGCCGCCGGCCAGGCCGGACCCGACGACGATGATCTTGTACTTGCGGCGATTGGCCGGGTTCACGAGCTTCGCGTGGAAGCGGTAGTCGCTCCAGCGCTTCTCGATGGGACCTGACGGTGCGCGGGATTCCAGATTCATCACTTCACCACCCCGAACAGCACCGCGAGGGGCATCACGACGTTGCCCGCCGTGACCAGAAACGCGAAGGTGCGCGACACGCCGCGCAGGCGGCGGTCGTAGCGCGGATGCTCGAGCCCGACCGACTGCAACATGCTGAACGCCCCGTGATAGAGGTGGAGGCCGAGGAGCAGGTTCGCGATCACGTAGACGGCGGTCAGCCAGGGGACGCTGAACCCGCTCACGAAGTTGCTGTAGGCGTCGGTGTGGCTGAACTCGTACGGCCCGATCGAGAGCCCCGGCACCGTGAAATGCGCCAGGTGGAACAAGAGATAGAGCAGGATGGCAGGGCCGCTGTACTTCATGGCCGAGGCCGCGTAGCTCGTCGCGATGTTCTTCTTCACGCGGTAAGCGACCGGCCGAGCCGCGAGCGTCTTTCGATAGAGCTCGAGGACGAGCGCGACGTGCACGACCATGGCGATGAACACCACGAGGCGCGTCCCCCACAGCAGCGGGAAGTTGCCCTTGAGCGCCGCGGCGTAGTTGTTGAACACCTCGCGACCCAGGAAGATCTGCAGGTTGCCCGCCATGTGACCGATCACGAAGCCGAAGAGCACCACGCCGCTCACCGCGAGCGCGGCCTTCTTTCCGACGGTCGTGTCGGTCAGTGCCATCGATTTCTTAGCGCTGACGCTAGCCATGCGCGCGCCTTCCCGGCGCCGCACACCCGCGGCGCCCGCCGACGTTCGTTTCACTCATTGACTTAGGACCCGGAACCCGATTTGAGAAGCTGGCGAAGCACGAACTGAAGGATACCGCCGTGGCGATAGTACTCGAGCTCCACGGCCGTATCGATGCGCGCCAGAACCTCGAAGGCCTTTTCGGAGCCGTCCGCCGCCCGGGCGCTCACGCTGAGGCGCTTGCGGGGCGAGAGCCCGCTCGCGACGCCCGTGATGGAGAACACTTCTTCACCGGAGAGCCCGAGGCTCTCGCGATTTTGCCCCGGCAGGAACTCGAGGGGCAAGACGCCCATGCCGATCAGGTTGCTCCGGTGAATGCGCTCGTAGCTCTCGGCGATCACGGCGCGAACGCCGAGCATGTAGGTGCCCTTCGCGGCCCAGTCGCGAGACGACCCCGAACCGTACTCTTTACCCGCGAGGATGATGAGCTTCACCCCTTCGGACTGGTAGCGGATCGAAGCGTCATAGATGCTCGTCTGTTCGCCGGTCGGGAGGTAGCGCGTGAAGGGGCCCTCCACGCCCGGCACGAGCGCGTTCCGCAGGCGCACGTTCGCGAACGTGCCGCGCATCATGACCTCGTGGTTGCCTCGGCGGGCCCCGTACTGGTTGAACTCCGCGGGCGTGACGCCGTGCGACGTGAGGTACGCGGCCGCCGCGGACGTCTTGGCGATGTTGCCGGCGGGGCTGATGTGGTCGGTGGTGACCGAGTCGCCGAGCACGGCGAGCACGCGAGCCTGAGAGATGTCCTCGGGCGGAGCAGGCTCCTTCGGCATGTTCTCGAAGAAGGTCGGCTTTCGCACGTACGTGCTCTTCGGATCCCACTCGAAGCGGTCACCCTCCGGCACCGGCAGGGCACGCCAGCGCTCGTCGCCCGCGAACACGTCCGCGTACTCGGCCTCGAAGATGGCAGAGGTCACGTTCTGCTTCACGACCTCGGAGACCTCGCGCGGCGAGGGCCAGATGTCCTTCAGGAAGACCGGGCTGCCGGCGCTGTCGTAGCCGAGCGGCTCGGTCGCGAAGTCGATGTCGATGCGGCCCGCGAGCGCGTAGGCCACGACGAGCGGCGGGCTCGCCAGGTAGTTGGCGCGCACGTCCGGGCTGACGCGGCCCTCGAAGTTACGGTTGCCGCTCAAGACGCTGACGGCGACGAGATCGCCGTCGCCGATGGCCTTGCTGATCGGCTCCGGCAAGGGACCGCTGTTGCCGATGCAGGTGGTGCAGCCGTAGCCAACGAGGTGGAACTTGAGCGATTCGAGCGCGGGCATGAGCCCGGCGCTGTTCAGGTACTGGGTCACGACCTTGGAGCCTGGGGCGAGGCTCGTCTTCACCCAGGGCTTCACGGTGAGGCCCTTGGCGGCCGCGTTCTTCGCGAGCAGGCCTGCCCCGAGCATCACGTACGGGTTCGAGGTGTTGGTGCACGAGGTGATCGCGGCGATCACCACCGAGCCGTGACCGACCTCGAAGTTTGCTCCGTCGTACGAAGCGGGGACCCGCGTGGCCAGCGTCTCCGGCGTGACCTGCGCGGCGGCACCGCTCTTCTTGCTCTTCGCGGTCGCGACCATCTCGGGCAGCTGCTTCGCGAAGCTCGTGCGGACGTCCGCGAGGGACACCTTGTCGTGCGGCCGGCGCGGGCCCGCCAGGGTCGGGACCACCGTCGAGAGGTCGAGCTGGAGGGTGTCGCTGTAGATCGGATCCGGCGTGCCGTGCTCGCGGAAGAGGCCCTGCGCCTTGGCGTACGCCTCGACGAGGTTCACGCGATGCTCCGAGCGACCCGAGAGCTTCAGATACGCGAGCGTCTCCGCGTCAATCGGGAAGATGGCGCAGGTGGAGCCGAACTCGGGGGTCATGTTGCCGATGGTCGCGCGGTCGGCGAGCGGCAGGTGGTCGAGGCCGTTGCCGTAAAACTCGACGAACTTCCCGACCACGCCCTTGTCGCGGAGCATGCGGGTGATCGTGAGCACCAGGTCGGTCGCCGTGGCGCCCTCCGGAAGGTTGCCGTGCAGCCGGAAGCCGATCACGTTCGGGACGAGCAGGTTGATGGGCTGCCCGAGCATCGCCGCTTCGGCCTCGATGCCTCCGACGCCCCAGCCGAGCACGCCGAGGCCGTTGATCATCGTGGTGTGGCTGTCGGTGCCGACCAGCGTATCCGGGTAAGCGATGCCGTCCTTGTCGAAGACGACGCGCGCCAGATACTCGAGGTTCACTTGGTGGACGATGCCCGTCGAAGGGGGCACGACGCGGAAGTTGTCGAACGCGGTCTGCGCCCAGCGAAGCAGCGCGTAGCGCTCGCGGTTTCGCTCGTACTCGTTCTTCGTGTTGATCTGGATGGCCTGTGAAGAGCCAAACGAATCGACCTGCACCGAGTGGTCGATCACCAACTCGGAGGGGAAGAGCGGGTTGATCTTCTTCGGGTCGCCCCCCATCTTCGCCATCGCGTCGCGCATGGCGGCGAGATCGACGACACAGGGCACGCCCGTGAAATCTTGCAGCACGACGCGCGCCGGGTGAAACGCAATCTCGGTGTCCGGCGCCGCGCTGGGCGACCAGTTGGCGAGGCCCATCACGTCCTTGGCTTCGACCGCCACCCCGTCTTCGTTGCGGAGCAGATTCTCGAGCAGGATGCGGAGAGAAAACGGCAGCTTGGAGACGTCCTTGCCTGACGTTGCCGCGAACTTGGGCAGGCTGAAGAACGTGTAAGATTTCCCGTCGACGACGAGCTCTGAGCGCGTGTGGAAGGAGTCACGAGAGCGGTCGGCCATGGCTAAGATCCTCGAGGTTTCCGGTACCCTAAGACACCGGAGCGCGCAATCCTGAGTTCGCTCTAATGTGAAGTGAAATGAAGTGTGACGGTCCTCGCCGCGGCACAGCCTGAATTCACCGCCTCGAGCAGGGTCCGTGGTCGCGCTGAAGCGCAATCGCCCGCAGCGACGAGCCCAACCTCCGCACCCGCGTCACTCCTCACCCAGCCTTCGGATGTCAGCTCGACTCCCACGCGTTCTAGGGGCCCGAAGCCGGTGGCCTCGAAATCAGGCCCATAAAGCGAGGAGACACGGTCTGTGACCTCGCCGTCGAGCGCGAGCCGGGCCGGCGCGGAGATCGCCAGTCTGAAGCCATTTCGACCGCTCACCGGGTCGGCGGCGAGCATGATCCCGCCCGCCGCTACGCCCCCCACCGCCAGCACGACGGCACTGAATTCGAAGAAGCCTCTTTCGTCATTTTCGTCGCCTGCGAGCAGCGACCACGTCGAACCCGACCGCGACACTCGAGCGACACGTTCCTCGCGCTGTTTCACACCAGTTTCTACGAACAGCCGGCGACTCGCCGCGTCGAAGCGCGCTCCGGCGGGCCCGGCGAGAGGAGAGGTGACTTCACCGAGCGGCAGCCCCACCAGGTCTCTGACGCGGGCCGGAACGCCTGGCTCGAGGCCCAGCCAAGAGCCGAGCAGCCAGCCGTCGAAGCCGGGGCTCGCCTCGCGCAAGAGCCCTGCGAGCCAGCCCGAGCGCTCGGGGTGATCGTGGAGCGCAGCGAAGTCGTACGCCGAGATCCGCCGCTCGGCTCCGCGACGTAACGCAGGCACGCGCACCGCTTCGAAGGAAGAGCGGGTACTCGCCGCCCAGGCGCTCGCGCCGAGAGCGCGCGCGAGCCCGGGAGCATCCCAGTCGTCACGCTCCAGATCGGCGACGGCGATGCGGCGCCCGCGAAGCTGCTCGAGATCCAACAGCCCCTCGTCACGCCCCAGGGTCGAGCGCACCAGGCCCTGGCGAGTGACGACGCTGCCCGGAGTCAAGCACCAGACGCCGAGAGCGCGAGCGAACTCGAGCGCGTCGCCGGAGAGGGCCACGCTCGATGGCTCGACGACTCGCGCCCCGGGTGACGCGAAGTCGAGAGCACCTGCGCCGAGCGAGGTTGCGCCCGCGCGGTGGGAAAACACGGTGACGTCGAGACCTGCCCGGCGGAGGCACCACGCGCTCGCCGTGCCCGCGGCCCCCGCGCCGATCACGGCGACCGACGGGCTCATTCCGGATCCTCGAAGGTCTTCCGACCGGCGTGCGGGGGGGCCCCGAGCTCCGCCCTCAGCACCGCGATGTTGAGCGCTTCCTGTCGCGCCTGGTCGGGGCCGAGCAGCGCGACACGCCGGCGGCTCGCCCCCTCCAAGAACTTCAACGCCGAGCCCAACCCGGCCTCGGGAGCCTGCCCCGTCATTTCGGCGACGATGCGTCCGCAGCGAGCCGCGCAGCGCATGCCGCCGCAAGCGCCGAGCCCGAGCCGCGTCCGGCGCGAAACGTCTTCGACCGTGCGCGCGAGCTCCTCCTTCACCACGTAGCGGATCTCCGCCTCGGTCACGGGCTCGCAGGGACAGACCACCGCGGCTTCGCGCGGCGTCTGGAGCATGCGATCGATCACGCGCAGGCTGCGCGAACCGTGGCGGTACTCTAGACGCGTCGCCGTGACGGCCTCCATGCCGGCGCGCACCACGAGCTGCATCGGATCTACCTGCTCGTCACCGCCCGGCAATGGTGCGCGGTGCGTACGGCAGGGCGCACGCACCCGGAGCCGCGCCGCGAGCACGTCCGTCATCTGCTCCGAGAACAGGCGGTAGCTCGCGAGCTTGCCCCCGATCATCGAGTACAGACCTTCTGCGCCGTGTACGGCGTGGTCGACGATCTCGTGCTCGCGGCTCAGCTGATCTTCGTTCTTGCCCCAGGCGTACAGCGTCGGCCTGACGCCGCCCCAGGTCCCGATGGCGCGCGCTTGCCAGACCGAGGGGAACACCCGAGCCACCGCCTGGAACAAGTAACGAACCTCGTCGCCGGTCGCCACCACGTCGTCGAGATCGCCGTAGTAGTCGTCGTCCGTCGTGCCGAGCACGCTCATGTTTTGCCACGGCAGGAGAAAGACCTGACGCCCGTCGATCGCGCTCGAAATGATCGCGTAGTTCGTGAGGCGTCGATCGAGGAACACGTGGATGCCCTTGCCGGGACGCAGGCGAGCGGCTTCGGGCGTGAGCCCCGAGAGTGAAGCCGTGATGGGGGCCCAGGCTCCGGTCGCGTTCACCACCAGCCGCGCAGAGCGGCTCCCTACCTCGCCTGTCGTGCGATCGCGGAAGCGCACGCCTTCGACGCTCCCGTCACTCCGGCGGAGGATATCCGTGACCGTCGTGTGGACGCGCACCTCCGCGCCGTGCTCCATGGCGTCGACCGCGTTCGCGACGCAGAGCCGCGCGCCGTCGATGCCCCATTCATCGAACGTGACCCCGCCGAAGACGGATGGCAAAACTCCCGGTTCCAGGCGCAAGAGCTCGTCGGCGCGCAACGACACGTGCGTCTTGCCCCGCTTGAGCGGCTGATAGCGATCGTAGAGCGAGAAGAAGGCGTCGTAACCCGCGAGCGTCGTCTTCGCGATCGCCTCGCTGCGGCCGAACACCGGCAGCAAGAACGGGATCCGGAACAACAAGTGGGGCGCGACGTGCTGGATGTGCCCGGAGTCCAGGCAAGAGCTGTACGTCACGTCGGGATCGTAAGTGAGGTAGCGAGGACCGCCGTGGATCATCCCGCTCGAGTTGCCGCTCGCGCCGAACGCGAGATCGTTGCGCTCGAACAGCGCCACCTTGAGGCCGCGCAAGGCAGCGTCGCGCGCCACGCCGGTGCCGTTCACGCCACCACCGATCACGACGACGTCGACATCGGCTGATCGCTCGCGAAGATCGGAACCGGTCGACACCATCGAGTCTCGAAATGCTAGTCGCTGCGAGGGCGTTCGCACATCTCACTTGCCGCTTTGGGTGCCACGGGGCGCCAAACTTGCCCGAAAGCGCGGCCGTTCCTTACAGAGAGGGCGATGTCCCGGACAGGCTCTCCCCTCAGGCCCGCAGGCCGGCGCGCCGCGCTCGCCGCGCTGGGTGCGCTCGGGTGGTGCCTGTTCGCCGAATCTGCAGGAGCCAGAGAACCGGCCCGGCCCGTGGGGCGCCCTCAAGTGAGCCTCGATCGCTTGGTTTTCCCCGAGGGGATCGCGGGAGGACTCGAGTTCCAGCGTCACCTCAAGCTGCGTCTCCGTCGCGAAGCCCGGAAGGCTGACTGGGGCGCTCCGACCGGCGCCAAGATCGAGTTCCGCTTCTTCGTCGAGGAGCTCAAGATCCGCGTCGACGGCAACGTCCTTCGCATCAGCTGTACCGCGCTCGGGCGGCTCCCGAAGGGCAAGAGCGCGCGGAGCAAGATCGAGTACGGCGGTGACCCTCGCAGGCGCACGGTCGAGGTCAAGAAGGTCCTCGAGATGGTCGCGCGCGGGGTGATCACTCGGCTCGCCGAGCTCGAGCGTGAACGAAGGCTCGGTCGGCGCTGACGACGCTCCTTCTCCGAAGCTCCTCCACGTACTACTGTCGCGGGCGAAGATGGCCGTTGCCCAGGGCAGTTGTCCGAACTGCGGCGCCCCTATCGCGTTCGAGGTCGGCTCCTCGATCTCCAAGGTGTGCGAGTACTGCCGACATACCGTATGGAGGTCGGACAGAGGGCTCGAGAACCTCGGCAAGGTTTCCGACCTCGCGCACACGCCCGCGCTGATCGCCGTCGGGGACGAAGGCGCGCTCCGTGGCCGTCCTCTCCGCGTGCTCGGGCGCGTTCAACTCGACCATGGCGCGGGCCCCTGGGACGAATACTACGTCGCGCTGGACCACGGTCGGGCGTGGGGTTGGCTCGCCTTCGCGCAAGGTCGCTGGTACGCGACGGTCGAGCTACCCGGCGTCACGTTGCCGAATGCGCGTGAGCTCTACCCCGATCAAGATCTGAACCTGCCCGGGGCCGGCTTCTTACGGGTGGCCGAGATCAAGGAGGCGACGGTCACCTCCAGCGAGGGCGAGTTGCCGGGGATGATCCGCGTCGGCCAGCGACGGCTCTACGCCGATTGCTACGGCTTGCAAGGGACCTTCGCGACGCTCGACTACGGCGACGGAAGCGCGCGACCGACGCTCTACTTCGGTCAGGTCTTCGGCGAGCCGGAGCTCCACGTCACGGCGCTCGGCCCCCGCAGCACGCACAAGGTCAAGATGACCTCGCTGCGCTGCCCGAACTGCGGCGGCGACGTCCCGAGTCTCTCCGGCGAGCGCGCGGAGCGCGTCGGATGTCCGTATTGCGGCGCGGTGAGCGACATCGCGGGGCAGCGCGTGATCTCGCAACAAGAGGCTGCACGAAAGCGCCCCGACATCCCGGTAGGCTCGCGGGGAACGCTGGACCGGATCGAGTACGTCTGCATCGCGCTCGTCCGGCGCGGCACGGACTTCGACGGCGATCACTACTCCTGGGACGAATACCTGCTCTGGTCGGCGCCCGTGGGTTACCGCTGGCTGGTGAAGGATCCGGAGACCGGCTGGAGCTTCGTCTCGCCCGTCAACCCCGCCGAGCTCGACCTCTCGAACCGGCCCGACCGCGTCGCCCACGCCGGCAAGGTCTATCGCGCCCGCAA
>JAEZYO010000044.1 GCA_023419055.1 Pseudomonadota bacterium
GCCGCGCGCAGAAGCGCTCTTGCTCGAGGCGCGTGCTCTCTCGCAGAAGAGCGCGGCCGAGCTCTATGGTGTAAGCTTCGGTTTCGGCTTGCTGCACCGCTACCGCGGCGAGGTCGAGCAGGCGCTCGGCCTCTTCCAAGACGCTCGGAACCACGCTCGGCACCATGGCGAGCGCAGCGCGGAGTTCGCCGCCTTCGCGCAAATCGTGGAGATCACCTACGAAGCGGGAGACGTCGAGAAGGCCGAGCGAGAAGGGGAGCAGCTGAGGCAGCTGGGCGAGCGCCTGCGTGAAGGCAGCGAGCCCGCGTTCGCGCGCGGCCTCTGGGCCGTGATCCGTTACGCCCGCGGGGATCTCGCGGCGCTTGCGGAGCTCGACCGCGCCGTCGAGGCGCTACGGATGCGGGACGCCACGCACCGCCTCGCCACGATCCTGTTGTTCGCGGCGGAGCTCGACCTCGCTCGCCGTGACGCCGAACGCGCCCGCGAGCGAGCGGAAGAAGCGCGTCTCCTCGCGACCGCGCTCGAGCGCCGCAACGACGTGGTCGTGGCGCTCGCGCTCCTCGTCCGCGCGGCCATCGAGCGCGGCGCGGATCACGAGCCGAACTTGCGGGCCATCGAGGCGCTCGGCAGCGCCGATCTGTCGGCGCGCGCGAAGCGCGCCCTTTCGCTGCTGTCTTCGGCGGGCTCCGGGCCAAAGCGGAGAGAGCTCTCATGAAAAAAGTCATCGTCGAACGCACCCTGACGAAACCCATCACCGCGGCCAACCTGAAAGAGGCTCGCGCGGCGGCGCTCGAGTGTCTCGAGTTCTACCGGGTCAGGCACGTGCGGAGCCTGATCTCACTCGACGGCCTCCGCGTCATCTGCGAGTACGAGGCGGTGGACGCGGAGAGCGTGCGCCTCGCCACCCGTAAGATCGACCTACCGGTCGATCGCATCTGGAGCGCGGAGGAGTTCGTTTCTCGGAGTAGTTCGCCCTGAGCTCGGGTGGCAAACTCGAGCTCGGAGGTGAGTCCGTGACAAGTTCAGACTTCTTCGCGGCTGTCCCGCCGGAGACGCGAGCCATCGTCGACGCCGCGCGTCACGTCGTTCTGAGCGTCGCCCCGGCTGGTTCGGAGGAGATCGCGTGCCAAAGTCAGCGGCCGCGCTCCGCGAGCATGATGTGGAAGCTCGTTCGCTACGTCGTCGATGGTGAGACCGTAGTGACGATCGGCACCTTTACACGGCACTCTTCGATCTTCTTCGCGCGCGGCACCGAGCTCGAAGACGAAGACGGGGTGCTCGAAGGTGGCGGCAAGGTGCTGCGCTACATCACGCTCCGAACTCCCGCCGACGCGAAGCGGAGGGAGGTAAAGGACCTGGTTCGGAAGGCTTTTGCCCTCGTTTCGCAGCGGCGCCCGAAGGATCGCCGGGCTTGAAAAACGCGCGTGAACGGCCCCACGCTGGTGGCGCCACGGCCGATTCGGTAAAGTACGGAGATGGAGCGGCTGCGCCCCGAGCTCATCACGGAACTGGCGTGCGCCACGCCAGACCGGAGCGAGTTCGAGCGAGGGGTGCTCGGGTTGTTGGAGCGACGAATCGGCGCGGACGTCGGCTTCTTCTGCGGCGCGGAGGGAGTGAGCGACGTGGCGTTCGGGCTCGACTCGCGGATCCGAGAGCCTGCACGCCAGCGCTGGCCGGAGATGGCTCGTGAGGTCGCGCGCCTCAGACCCGCCGCAGAGCGCTGCCGGTGGGCAGTGGTGGACTCGGAGTGCTTCGGTCGAGAGCTCGAGCGCCTAGTGTACTACGACACCGTCATGCGCCCGCACTACGGTCGCACTACGCTCATGGGCTTTCTGCGCTGCCATGGCCGCCACATCGGCATCGTGGTGCTCGGAAGAAACGCGGGCAGCTCGAGCTTTCGCTCGCGCGAGGTCGCGCTTCTGGGCGAGGTGCTGCCGATGTTGAGCCTCTCGCGGAAGAGCTACGCAGAGCGCCAGGATTCGCCTCGAGGGGAGGCGGTCTTCGCGCTGACGCCGCGTGAGCGCGAGGTGTGCAGCTACTTGCGCCTCGGCTACACGAATCAAGAGATCGCGCTCGCGCTGGGCTCCGCGCCGCGCACGGTTCGCAACCAGCTGAGCCGCGTGTACGAAAAGCTCGGGGTCTCCGGGCGTGCGGAAGCCGTGGCCGCCTTCCATGGGACGATCGTCCCATCGACCGATCGATCGCGCTGACGCATATCGAGCGTCATGCTCTCTTCGTCGGTCACCCGCGAGCGGCGGGACTTCGTGATCATCGGTGCGCGCTGCGCTGGCGCGACCCTCGCCACTTACCTGGCTCGCGCGGGAGCCAGTGTGTTGCTCGTCGATCGGAGCCCACTGCCGAGCGATCTGGTGCTCTCCACGCACACGTTGCACCCGGCGAGCCTCGGCGTGCTCGACGAACTCGGGTTGTCGGCGGCCTTGCGTGCCGTGTCGCCGCCGATCCGGAGGCTGCGCATCGGTCGCGGAGCGGGGACGCTCGACGTCGAGCTCGAAGGCGAGCGCGTCGAGTATTGTCCGCGGCGCGAGCGCTTCGACGGGCTGCTGCAGGATGCCGCCCGTGCCGCAGGAGCGGAGGTGCGCGACCGCACGACGGCCAAGCGGCTGCTCTCGACGGACGGTCGCGTCGTCGGCGTGCGGCTGGAGGGGCCGAGCGGTGTACGCGAGGTGTGTGCCGACTGGGTGGTGGGCGCCGACGGTCGGGACTCGTGGCTCGCGCGGCAGGTGTCCGCCGAGGAGTACCTTGCGTACGAGGCTTCTCGCGCCATGTACTGGTCGTACTGGGACGCGCCGCGCGGCTACGGTGAGTCATCCGACTATCCCGCGGGGATGTACGTCGTGAACCGTGACGGCATGATCCGTGTTGCTTTCCACACTGATCACGGCCAGGTCCTCGCCGGCAGCATGCCGGAGCGCCACGAGCTCCCGCGCTGGCGGAGCGATCCGCTCGGGACCTTGCAGGCCGATCTGCGCCGCGACTCGATGCTTTCGAGCTTCACCCAGAGCGCTCCGAGCGCCAGGGTGCGCGGATTCATCGCGCAGCGCTACTTCCTGCGCCGCCCGGTCGGACCAGGCTGGATCCTGGTCGGCGACGCAGGAGTGCACAAGGAGTTCGTGACGGGCGACGGCATGACCGAAGCCCTCCTGCAGGCGCGAGCCGCTGCTGCCGCGCTCCTCCGTGGGGAAGCCGCGGTCGAACGCTGGGGGCGCGCGAGGGACGCCGCTGCCTTGCCCTTCTTCTTTTTCGGACAGCTTCAGGGCGCTCCGGGCCGAGCCTCGGAGCTCGAGGAGCTCGTCCTCCGGCGGAGCGGCGAACGGCCCGAAGTCGCGCAGCGTTTCGCGAGAAGCTTGATGCACGAGCTCTCGCCGCTCGACGTCGTGAGCACGGGGCAGGTGTTGCGCTGGATCGTGCCCGAGCTGCTCGGCGGTAGGCTCGGATTGATGCGGCAGCTCGTGCGACGTGCCACCCTGCTCGGGCCGATGCTGCGACGGCTCGAGCAGGCGCGTGCAGAGGCCGCGTGATTGCTCCGCGAACGTTCGAGCTGCCTGAAAGGCGCCGAGCTCAGGACGTTTCGGAGGCGTCCACTTCGCGTAGCGACGTGACCTTCCCGTCCTTGATGCGCCACACCGCCATGACGGCGGTGCTCTGCTTCTCCCCGGAGCTGGTCTCTCCTTCGAGCATGTACGAGGCTACGACCTTGTCGCCGCTCTCGAAGAGCTCGTCCCAGGCCGGGATCCTGAAGTGCTTGTAGTTCTTTCCGTACTCGGCGAGGTGCGCCGAGTAGCCGGCGAGATCGGTCTCCTCACCGTTCGCGATGTGCTTGAAATCCCGGGCGAAGTACTTCGAGAGTACCTCTCGGTCCAGATGGTTGCTGCAAAACGCGTCGGTGATCTCCTTGACGAGTTCCAGGTTGCTCATCTCTCCTCCTCACCCTTAGGTGTGAATCAAGCGGCGCGCGATGCAACCCTTCGTGTCCAGGCTAGTCCCAACGACCGCTCGCGCGGAGCTCGCTCCAGGTGCGGCGGAGACGGGCTGGTTCGAGTCCCAGCGTACGCAGAAGTCGAGCGATCCGCCCGACCGAGCGCCCAACTCGGGTAGTTCTGGATGGCGCGCTGAGACCCGCGAGCGCAGTCCTCGAGCCTTGCGCGCGGCCGCCCTTTCCACGGCCCTCACCGGAAGCGGATCTGGTCGAAGCTTTGCAGCCGCCGCGGCCGAGACTCGAGCGCTCGCTCCAGCGGATCGAGGCGCACGAGCTCCGGTGAAAAAGAGATCCCTGCGAGGCTCTCGATCACGGAGAGCGGCGTCTGTGCGGTCTCGTGCTGGCCGAAGACGAACTCTTCCTCACGCAGAAACCCGGCTTGCGACATGGTGTAGCCCGTAGCGCTGAGCTCTCCGGTCTCGTCGTGGATGAAGGCGATCACCTTCCAGAAGTTGACGGGAACCTGGACGCCGAAGAGCTCGGGATCGTCGTCCTCGAACACCGGCCCGGTGATCACGCAGAGCCGCATGTCGTCCTCGCGCGCGTTCTCGAGCGCGTAGTCTTCGAGGCCGAGCCAGATCCCCGCGTTGAAGGGCTGCATCTGCGGGACCGCGTTCGTGAGGTGCATCGAGTCGGAGTTGCCGAGCGCGGCCGAGCGGGGCGTGCCCCAGATCGGATCTTCGCGCCGGGTCATGTGCCCGCGGCTGAACTTCGGCGCGTTGCCGTAAACTCCGTTCGACACCTGCTGCTCGCGGGGAATACGGGGATCGACGCGCCAGGCGGTTCGCTTCATCTTGCGACTCTGTCCGCCGTCGACGTTGACCGCGCTGTAGTAGCAGAGGCGGCGGCTCTCGGACATGACGACGCTGAAGTGTTCGTACGCGAGCGCGCGCTGCTTTCGGCCGTCGACGCGGACGCCGAGCACGTCGGAGTCGTTCTCGACTTCGGGTAGCGGCAATTCCGGGCCGCGGTCGCCGAAGAAGTCCGCGCGGTAACCCTCGCGGTTCGCATAGTCCTCCGGTCGGCCCTCCTCGATCGCCTCGCCGTCGTCGAGCCCGTGCTCGCTTCCGGCACCGTTCGTGGCGCGGCTCGGCGCTCGAAGCGTCGGGGATCGCCTCGCTCGCGAAAGCTCGGGCTCGTGCTCGGCGGCGCCCACTTCGATCCGCACCCGGAGCGGGATAGTGAACGACATCCCCGCGGAGAGCGCTCCTTCCTGGGCGGGCACGCGCTGCCGCTCGGGACTCGCCCTGGTGGTACGCGCTGGCAGCCCGCCGAACGAACGCGAATGCCTCTGGCCGTTCTGAATGCGCTCGAACAGGCGCGCCACCGTGGCCGCCGGGACGGCGAAGTTCGATTCGAGGAACCGGCCGCTGAAATGGAGCGCGAGCGCTTCCCCCGATTCGAGACCGAGCACGACCGACCCGGAGTTTCCGCCGAGCGTGCTGCAATCGTGGAGCACGAGCTCGGAGCGCACGCTCTTGATCTGACCCGGGGCGAGGCGCTTCTTGTCGAAGACGTTGCCGAAGATCCGAAGCATCAGATCTTGTTCGGGGATGCGGCTGTCTCGCGCGGGGTAGCCGATGACGGCGACGTTCTCCGCGGCGCTCGGCGTCGCGCGGGCGAGGCGGATCTGAGCTCCCGCGTTCGGACCCGAGAGCTGCTCTACCCGCAAGAAGGCGACGTCCGGGCCGGGCTCGCTCTCGATGTGGAGGACGGAGGAGAGCTCGAAGGTACGGCTCTTGTTCCGCCCGAGCTCTTCGAGGAAATCGATGTTCGCGGCCATCGTGCCGGCGAAGCCCTGCCGGAAGACGAAGCGATCTCCGCGACGAGCGGCGAACTCGCTCGCGACGTGGCGGTTGGTGACGATCACGTCCGGAGCCACGAGCCATCCCGTGCCCACCCAGTCGAGGTCGTGATTCTCGACCTCGATTCGCCCGACTCCGAGGATGGCGCGCTCCACGCCGTCTTGGACGGCTCTCAGTCGTTCGCGCCAAACCTCGCTGTCCGCGTCGTTGAACTCGAGCACCGGCTTGCCGTCGACGATCGCGAGCACGGGGCGTCCGGTGCGGAGCACGATCGTCTCCAGGGCGAGCTCCGTGCGGTCCTCGCCGTTGGTCGTGGGAATCGACTCGGCGACCATTTCCATTTCGGGCGCGCCCGCGCGGCGCACCTTGGAGCGAACGTCGCCGAGCTCCTGTGCCAGACGCGGATCCGAGCGCGACAAGTCGCCGACGGCCTGACGCAAGCGTGCTTCGAAGCTCTCCCTCATGACGTCCTCCTCCTCCCGGCCCGCGGCGGCTCGAGTACCGAAAATCGTTACCCGAGCCGACACGCCGAGCAAGAGCGGTCACGCGCAGAATGCGCTCATCGAACCAGGGAGGAGGAGCGCTCGGTGCGCGAAATTCCGATCGCCGACTCGGCGCCTGGAAGAATGACCATGGCGCCGGCGCGAGCGTTGCCCGAGCTCAGCCTGCTTCGGGCAGCGAGGCGGCGGCAGCCTCGAACGCGGCGAGCTCCTCTGGTGAGAAGTCTCGCTCGCCCATGAACGCGATCCCCACCACGGCGCGCAAATCACCCTCCGGGGTGCGAACGGGGATGGCGAGCGCCGCTTGCGCGTCGACCGCCTTCGCTCCCGGCCGTACGTCGCCGGACTTGTCTTCCTTCAAATTGCAGGTCGCCACGACTTCGTCGCGTTCCCAGGCGAGGCCAGCCATGCCCTTACCCTTCGGGATAGTCTCGGTGACTTTCACTACTGGGGGTGGAATATTCACAGAGCTCGCGAGCCGGAGGAGGTCACCCTCGAGCAGGTGTACGGTTCCTGCGATACCACCGTGAGACGTCAGAAAGGCCTTTAGCCAAAGCTCGGTTGCCACGCCGGAAGCGTAATGCCATGTGTTGGCGGGAGCCAGTGCCAAGCCAAGCGACGTTCAAGGGCTTCAGGCCGAGTCAGCTGCACGAGCAGCGTTTCAGCGTGGAGTTCGAGTACCCGGTAGTGTTCTGCCGCGGCGCGCTGAGCCCGTCCGAATCCGCTTTGGCCTGGTGCATCGCGCGGCGCGAGCCCGAGCGACGACATCCCGTCTTCGCGGTGCTCGACGGCGGTCTGGCCGGGGCTCGTCCGGAGCTTCAGGGCGAGCTCGAGCGCTACGTCGCGGCCCACTCCGACCACCTCGAGCTCGTCGCGGCGCCGCTCGTGGTCCCCGGGGGCGAGCGCGTCAAGAACGAGCCTACGCACGTCGCGGATCTCCTGGCGCGCCTCGCCTCGGCGCGGCTCGACAAACAAGGCACCTTGCTCGTCATGGGTGGCGGCGCGGTGCTCGACGCAGCCGGCTACGCCGGCTCGATCACCCACCGTGGCGTGCGCGTGGTGCGCGTGCCGAGCACGGTGCTCTCACAGAACGACGCGGGCGTCGGGGTCAAGACCTCGGTCAACGCGTTCGGTTCCAAGAATTTCCTCGGCACGTTCGCGCCGCCGTACGCGGTCGTGAACGACGTCGAGCTGCTCGCGACACTACCGCTGCGCGACGTTCGCGCGGGCCTCGCGGAGGCCGTCAAGGTCGCGTTGATCAAAGACGCAGCGCTCTTCGAGTGGATGGAAGAGAACGCCGCTCGGCTCGGCGACGGTGAGCGTGACCTGCTCGAGATCGCCATCCGGCGCTGCGCCGAGCTTCACCTCCGTCACATCGCGACCGGCGGGGACCCTTTCGAG
>JAEZYO010000121.1 GCA_023419055.1 Pseudomonadota bacterium
ATCTCGAAGTGCGTACCGGGCGTCGTTGCGAGCCTGCTCCACAGCTCGAGGCACGCCTTTCGTCCCACGTGTCGCGAGCCGTCCGGCGCCGGACTCGAGTTCTCGATGACGCAGTCGGGGGCAATCAGCTCGGCGAGCAGAGTGGCATCCTGTCGTTGGAACGCCTCGTTGAAGCGACGGATGACGTCGTTCGTCGTCGGCCTCGCCGAAGCTGGCGCGCCGTCTTGACCCAAGGCGGTACGAGGGGCCGTCTTCGCGTAGCCGAGGGCCTCGACGATCTTGCCGTCGCGAATCAGGAGCAACGTTACTCCACGTACCGAGCTCTCTTCGTCGTCGCCGAAGCGGTAGCGCCAGCGGTTCGTGGCCCGGTCGCCGCAGATGACCACGTCCTCGACCTCGAAGGTCCCGACTGGATCCGCGACCATCGCCTGCCAGAAGGCCACATTCGCTTCGTATCCTTCGACCCGCTGACCGTCGGGCGCCGGCTGAATCGCCTCCATGACACAATCCGGGGCGACGAGATCGGGGATCGCGCTCGGATCCTTCTGCCGGAATGCCGTGATGAAGCGGCCCACGACGTCCGCGGTGAGCATGCCTGGCCCAGTCTCGGCAAATGTGAAACGATTTTCTTCGGTCATGTTCCGATCTCCCAAGGTTGCGCCGAACCTCGCGGCGCTCGCTCAACATGGGCCATCTGCCCTCGAGCGACTTGACTCGGTGTCCGGATTTCTTTGCAGCGCATGAACCCACCCGATCCATTGTCCGAAGCGCTGCGCAGCGTGCGCCTCACGGGGGCCATCTTTCTCGATGCAGAGCTCGGGGCGCCCTGGGGGTTCGCCGCGCCGCCGACGAGCGCTACTTCGCACCTGCTGGCACCCACCGCCGAGCA
This sequence comes from Pseudomonadota bacterium, assembly GCA_023419055.1. The sequence goes on from JAEZYO010000121.1 coordinate 890, forward strand.
CCTGGTGCTGTTCCACCTTCTGGTCGAAGGGCAGGCCACCGCCCGGGTTCCCGGATACGACAGCGTGCCGCTCGAAGCGGGCGACATCGTCGTCCTGGCGCGGGGAGAGGCTCACGAGCTCTGGAACGGGGCCGTCCGCGAGCTCACGGACTCTTCTTCGCTGCTTCCGAAGATTCTGAACGGCGCGCTCGCGTCGGAGCGCGGCGGAGGCAGCGGTCCCGTCACGAAGTTCATTTGTGGCTACATCGGGTGCGACCGTCAGGCTGAGCGGCTCTTTCTCGCCGGGCTGCCACCCGTGTTCAAGGTGAACGTCCGTCGCGAGTCGTCCGGCGAATGGATCGAGAGCTCGATCCGGTACCTGGCCTCCGAGCGTGGTTCGGCACGCGCGGGACGAACCGCGCTGCTCGCCAAGCTGGCCGAGGCACTGTTCATCGAAACGTTGCGCCAGTACATGGCGGACCTACCGGCGGAAGGGACCGGATGGCTGGCGGCGGCTCGTGACCCGGCGGTGGGGCGCGCGCTTGCCGCGATCCACCGTGAGCCCGCCGAGCCCTGGACGGTGGCAGCGCTGGCCAAGCAAGCCGGCGTCTCGCGAAGTGTGTTCGCGGAACGCTTCAACAGCCTGCTCGGCGAGGCGCCGCTCGCCTATGTCGCACGCTGGCGAATCCAGCTCGGTGCGCAACTTCTCGAGACTACCGACGACAGCGTGCTCCAGATCGCCCAGCAGGTGGGCTACGAGTCGGAAGCTGCCTTCAACCGCGCGTTCAAGCGCGAGTTCGACCTGCCCCCGGCGCGCTACCGACGCGGCGCTCGCAACGATTGACGCGAGCCTTTGACTCGACCACGAGCTGAGACGGGAAGGTCGGCTCGCCGTGAACGTAAGACGAGGGACCTCGATCATGAGCTTGGTGCAGCCATGCCGCTCCTGCCTTTGGGCGCCGCTGCTCTTGGCGATCATCGCCGTTGCGTGCGAGCGGTCGCCGGTCCCCTCGCCTGCCCCGCCTCCGAGCGAGGCGCCCGTGGCCGTTCACAGCTCGCCCCCGGCTTCCGCGTCGAGCGCGCCCGCTCCGCCGCGCTGTGCAGATTGGACCGTAGCGGACTACGACGCACAGGGCAGTCTCGAACACTGGTGTCGGCTATGGGGTCCGTGCCCGGAGAATCTGCAGCAAGGGGTCGCCCGGGTCCCCGGGCTCTTTCCGACGATCGAGGTACGCGGCCATCATCGCATCCTGCACGCGGGCTTTCTCGGCGGGTTCCGGTACACCTTCGAGTCCGATCGGCTGGTCGGGGCCGAGATCTGGGACGACATGGCGTTCGGTCCTTGCGCGGAGCGAGGAGTCGGGATGTACCGCGCGGGTTTGGCGCTTCCGCACTCGCCGCCGGGTCCCGCCTGCGGCGTCGTACCGGGGCGCGACTACACGAACGGTGAGCCCTGCCGTTGCAACCTCGATGTGCGACGGCCGACTCTGCAAAACGGCAACCAAGGGCCGACGCTACGCACCTCGTTGGAGTGTCTTTACGAGGCAGGAGTGGCAGGCCACCTCTGCCAGCCAACCCTGAGAAAGCAGCAGGAGCTCGTCGCGGCCCTGGAGAAGGACGCGAAAGGACACGCTGAGATCGCCGCGGAATGGCGCCGGGCGCGCGGCAACGCTCCGCCTTCGGCTGCAGAGAAGCAATCGCTCGAGCAATCCAGGTTCCGATCGAGCGAGCGCGCGGAGTGCGGCGGAACCGTCATCACCTGGCCCTACGAGAAGGCGATTGCTACGTGCCGCTACGATGCCACGGGCGCCCTCACGGATCTGCGTTGGGGCAAGCGTTACGAGAGCGAGGGCTTCGCCACCTGCCAGCGGTAGGACGGTCAGCGCGCCACCCGTGGCATGGTCCTTCTTCCGTTAGCGTGCCCGGTCGGCTGCGGCGCTGAAACAGCACGCACCCTGGGTCAACCTGTCTTGCGACCTCTGCAACCAGGCGTCCGCCGTCTCCTCGACGTCGAGCTCGAGCTGGCACGCGCAACCGTCCGCGAACGACACCGGCACCCGCGTCAGGTTCAGCGTCGGTACTTCGAGCCCCCAACCGAGGTCGATTTCCCAAGGCTCCATTCCGAGCTCGAGCGTGACCCCAGCGAAGCCCATGGCTCGGGCCGCGGCAATCACCTGGCGCAGCCGCTCGACCGGAACGTCGGGGGCGAGGCGTAGCACCAGGTTTTCCGGGGGAGCAGGGGTGACGCGCAAGAGAGCACCGAGCTCGCGACGCCGCTCTCGTTCGCGAGCGAGCTCATCGAGGAAAGCAGGCGCGCTGTCGAACGATCGCCCGTCCCAGCGCAGGGCGCGCTCACCGAGCTGCACCGCCTCGCTCGGTTCAAACCTCTCGTCGCGAACCGCCGGATACCTCGTCGTCACGAGCGCAGACACCGGAACGCTCGGCACGTCGACGACCTGGCAACTGCAGTAGGGCCCCCAAGTGCCGTCGTTGAAGGCGGAGATGGTGCCGAGCACCGCCGGAACCAAAACTTTCGCACGTCGTCGGAGCGCTGGCCAGGCGACGAAAGCGAGCAGCAGGCAGCCGCAGTAGAAGGCGACCGAAGTCGTCCAAAGGCCACTCCAGGAATCGGGGACGTCCCGCCTGAGCGCCGGCCAGAACGGAAAACAACCGGCTTCATTCAACCAAGCAGACCTAACCGAGAGCGCCGCGCCTAGCAGGAGCAGTAGCCCGGCGCGGCACGCCGCGAGCGCCTCGGTGCGAAACCACAGGCGTTGCTGAAGCCTGAGGCACAGCGACAGTAGGGAAAGCGCGAGGGCAACGAGCCCGAACCCGACCTGCGCGAAATGAAAGAGGGCCTCGTAGCTCAAGTAGTCGAACCCTGGATGGCGAATGCCACGCTCGAAGTGCCAGGCCAGCGTCGCACTCCGGATCGCCTCGACCGCGCCGCCCACTAACAGCAGCCAGGTCGAACCGAGGGCCCCTGCCAGCACCGCCAGACACCCCAAGCATCGGCTCGCCACTCGGCGCCGACGTTTGGCCCAGGACAGCGGCACCCAGCTGAGCCCCAGCACCAACACCGCAAGCCCCAACCACTCGCCGGGATCGAAACGGCCAAAGCAACTTGCTGAGCTGCCCTCGACGTAAGGGATCTCGAACCTCGGCAAGGCCAAGATCCGAAACGCCAAGATCAGCACCTGGTAAGTCGTGGCGAGCAGCAGGAGCGCGACGCCCAGGACGAACCACCGAGACCGCAGCATCTCGCATCAGACCGCCGACTGCCCCTAGCCTTGGTCCGCAGCTCCCAATTCCTGCCGCTTGCGGCGAGCGCGCGCTCGGAGCGCTCCGCCGCCGGCGAGGAGCAGCGTCACGAGCCAAGCTTCGCTCGCCTTGCTCTTGCCCGGAGTGCGGCAACCACAGCTGGACTCCTCCTCCGTTTCGGGCGAGCTCGGACAGCCCGTGCACGCCCCGAAGCCAGAGCCGTCTTCCTCACAGATCTGAACGCCGCTCACGCTGGTCCCCGCGCAGGCGCAGGTGACTTGAGCCCCCGGCGTGCATTCGGTGCCGCTCGCGGCGCCTTCACCCTCGCCCGAGCCGCCAACCCCGCCCTTGGTTCCGCCGCTGGACGAGCCGCCCGCAGCCGGCTTGCCTCCATTTCCAGGCTCGTTCGCCGATCCTCCGGCGTTGCCGGTGCCGCCGCTGTCCCCAGAAGGTTCGCCGCCGGTTGCGCCGCCGTCATCACCGGCCTGGCCGCCTTCTCCGCCATTCGACGGAGCGCCTCCGCTCCCACCCTGGCTCTCGACGCAGCGGCCGTCCTCCGCGCACTCGAAGCCTTCACTACAGCCGCCACGACACTGGCACGTCGAGACGCAGAGGCCCTGCTCGCAAACCTTGCTCTCCGGACAGACTACGCCCGCGCAAGGGTCCACGCAGCGACCGAGCTGACACTCCTTACCGGTCGGGCAGAGCACGCCGTCGCAAGCCTCGACGCAATCTCCGCCGCTGCAGGCGAACCCCGCATCGCAAGTGATGTTGGCGCAAAGCGCCTCGACGCACTGGCCCGTCGGGCTACACGTGAGCCCTGACGGGCACTGCCCGCTCGTGCAGGCGGCGACGCAGGCGCCCTTCTCGCAAACTTGACCGTCCTCGCAGAGATCGTCGCCGTCGTCGACCACGCCGTTGCAGTCGTTGTCGACGTTGTCGCAACGTTCGACGCCTGGCTTTACGACAGGGCGACAAGTGCCAAGCTCATCGCCGACTGCACAGTCCGTTCGCCCGACGGCGCAAGCGCCGAGGAGCCCCGTGTCGCAGCGAAGGCCTCCGCCGGAGCAGCTGACCCCGGAGACGTAGAAGACGAAGTCGTTGAAGTCGCCCTCGTTCGTCCCCATGTTTCCGGGCACGCCCGTCACCTTCCAATCGGCGGTGCTCATGGGGAGATCTTCGAAGGCGAGATAAAACCCCTCACCGTCTACGGTGGACTGATAGATGAGCGCAGTCACCCAAGGAACGCCGTTCTGGTTCTTCTTGTTCTGGCCGTACAGCGAGTACTTGGTGGCGCTGCAGTTCGAGCTCGGATTGCCGATCATCGCGAACCCGACGTACCCGCCCTCGTAGTTCGGGTTCTGGGTGATGAGCCCGGTGCTGTAGGACTTGGGCGTCCAATATGCCTTGTTCAGCTCACGCGGGTTGTGGTTGTCCCACGCAAGAGGGCAGAACTCGGTGGCGAGCGGCGGCTGGCAATCGAGCTCCTCCGACGTGTCCTCTGGAACCAGCGGATAGATGGCGCTCGGCGCCGGCGGAACAGCGCTGCTCGGGTCTTCGACGTTGTACCAACCGAGCGCCACCTCGCAGCCGCTACCGCGGAGCAGGATCTGCGCCTCGAAGCCGCACGTCGGCGAGAAGTAGCCGGGCGCGGTGGTCGCGTTCGTCATCTCATCGAGCGACTCGCCGCGGTACTTGAACAAGCCGTTCAGCGTGATCGCGTCCCCGTCCTCGAAGGTCGGGAAGAAGTCGTGGTAGAAGACGTTCTGCGCGTTGACGTCGTTACCATCGGGGTCGACGTTGACCCGCGTCCCTTCATTGAACGCCCAGGCGCTCGTAACCAAGTTGTACTCGCCCGCCCCAACCGGTTGCGGCAGGGGGGTCAGGGCTGCGTCGGTTTGAAGGACCTGCGCCAGAATGGGGCTGGTGAGCGTGCCCACCGCCGAGAACACAGCCAGACCGATCTTCTTTCGCAGTTTCATTTTCGAGCAACCCCGTTTCGCGAGCCCGTGGCACCGTACCGCACAGAGTGGGCCATCCTAGCCGAAACTCCCGGGGGTTGCGCTCCATGAGCGAGCG
>JAEZYO010000123.1 GCA_023419055.1 Pseudomonadota bacterium
ATGTACCTCGCTGGGGGCATCAGAACACCTTTGAACGCGGCGGACATTCTTCGGACAAACGACGTTGCGCGGACCGTAGCCTCGTCCGCGGTCCCCTGCGCGCCCAGGAACCCCACAGGTCGGGAGGCACCCATGCGCCGACCTTGGTAGTGTCCGGCAAGGGAACTCCAATGTCGAAGCGCGACGTGTCGAAACAGGGCTCCCATCGTCGCACTGCCAATCGCGGTCACCCGCGCGCGGCAATGACAACACCCTTGACCAACCAGCGGGTCACCGCTCGTTTCAACCCTCGCCCCCCTTTTTGAGAGCGGGTCACCGCTCGTTTCGCAACGCGCCGCGTCAGAAATCGACGGTACCCCCGCCCTCCGAATCCAGGATCAACTACTTAGCGTGGCGGTTCACCCGCTCATTCGAACGCGCAGTCGACAAAAACGAGCGGGCCACCCGCCTTTTCGAACGGCTGAGTGCTCCAAACGAGCGGTGACCCGCTCTGTTCGGCCGAGGGGGGCAAAAATGGGCGGGTGATCCGTGTGGGGGCGGGAGAGTCTTGCCGCTTCACTCTGCTGGCGTCGCGACCGCTTGACCGTCGTTCGCAGGCAGGGTGACGGCAATGGGTGAGGCGCGCTCCCCGTCGTCGCTCTGGAGCTCGACCTTCAGCGCGAGGAGCGTCTTCTTCTCGCCTTCCACGAGATTGCCGAGACTCTCGTGCCCCATCCTGACTGCGTCCTGGATCATCTCGGCGTGCGCCTTGATCTTGTCCGCGGCGTCAGAGATTTCCTTCAGGCGTTCGACCTCTTTGACATGACGAAGACCCCGACGCCGGCGTCGCGGTTCGCGCGAGCCTCGGCGAGCTCGCTCAAGGCCTCGCTGACCGTGTAGCTCTTGTCGCGCTTGGCTTCGACGACCAGCCGTGAGCAGTGAACCCTGGCACCGACGTTCTCGACCAGGTAGGTCGCGCCGAACGAAAAGGCGCTCGAGCCGAGCCAGATCGAGCTCGTCAACCTCGTCATCAACCACCTGACCGAGAACGGCTTCATGGACGCCTCCCTGCTCTTGCTCGCGCTCCTCGAGCAGGTGCGCGCGACGGCGCTAGCGACCTGAGGAACCCTGGGTAGGGAGGGGGAGCCCGCCAAGCGCGTGGTCCACGCGTGGTTGCGCGGTCAGGATTCGCGCCTTCCAGAACACCCTCACCACCGAAACCACCGCCGCGGGCCAGAGCAGGACCACGAACACGCGCAGGATCAAGAAGGCTGCCGCGATGCCGAGGCTCGTCCAGGGAGTGTGCGGCCCGGGAGAGAAGAGCGTGGACACCGCGTTTGCGAGGACCGGCGTCGAGAGGAGCGATTCGTGCAGGATGAGCGCGATGCACCAGCGGAAAGCGAAGCTCCGGAGCAAGCTCATGGCTTTGCTCCTTTCGGGGCGGTGAGCATCGCCAGCATGATGGCGTTGCCGAGCGGTCCACCCGTCCTGAACCCTCGGCTCTGCTCGTCGCTCCGCAACGCGCCGAACAGGTCGGCGGTGCGGAAGATCGAGGCGAAGTGCTCGCTGTCGCCGGCGACCCGGGCGCTCCCGAGCGAGAAGCCCGTCGCCGAAACGCTGTAACCGAAGAGCAGCGGCCCGGAGTCGATGTCGCCGTTGCCGCGCGTGCCAGCCGGGTACTCACGCACCATGCCGAACCCGAGTGGTCCCGCCGTGAGCTCACGTCGCACGGCGCGGTGCAGATCGCGAGCGAGTTTCGGATCGGCGAAGGAGGCGAAGTACGCGCCCAGCGCCGAGCCAGAGCCGCGCGGCGCATCGAGCCCGCGTCCGGTCACGGCGCTCGCGGCCTGGATCAAGAGCCCCGTGCGCGGCTCGATCTGCCGCTCGCGGAGGCGCGCACACCAGCGCTCGAGGAACGCATCGGCGGGGGTGCCGGTCGCCCGCGCGTGCAGAGCGATCGAGCCGATGCCGGCGAGGTTGTCGACCGGGTAGGTCTCGTTCGGGTAGGTCTCGATGAGCCCGCTCGGGCTGGCCTCGAAGCGCCGCCGCAGCGCGGCCGTGATCGAGTCGTTCAGCGCGGCCCAGCGCGACTCGGGCTGCAAGCGGCGGTGCAGGCCGAGCGCCAGGTTCATGTAGCCGAGGTACGCGGCGTGTCCGCGGTCGGGCCCTCCTCGGGCAAGCGCGTCGTCGCCCCAGGACTGCGTGTCGAACGCGCGGAGCTCCTCGGATACCAGCCGTTCGATGCAGCGCTCCATCCACGGCAGCTGCTCTGCCGCGAGCTCCGGGTGCTCGAGCGCAATTTGCCCGAACCCGAGCGCGCTCATCACGTACGTGCCGAACCACCACTCCGCGTCGAACAGGTGATGGCCCGTGTGAAAGTCGTTCTTGGCCACCCGCTCGGCGATCCAGCGCTGCTGCGAGCGCGACAGCTCGCGCGAAAGGTTGGCGTCGCCCGCGTAGAAGTCGCCGGCGTCGCGGCCGCACACGAAGCGCGGCGCGGTCAGCACGGCCGCCGAAAGACCCATCCAGACCAGCCATTTCTTGCGTAAGGACATCGCTCGATTCCTCCGCCGCACAGCCTGTAACCGCGCATCGAAAGCGGCCGCCGGAGATCGCGCGAAAGGTCGCGCGCGCACGCCGAACGGTCGCGGTCGTCAGCCGAGCAGTCGCCGCCGCAGCTGGCGGGCAACCTGGCGCGACACCGCGACGGTCGCACCGTCGTCGCAGTGCGCCGTGTACCCACCCGAAGCGTGATCGGCGAGCCGTACGACGCGGTGCAAGTTCAGGAGATAGCGCCGGTGCACGCGCTCGAAGCCGTGCGGCGCGAGCAGCACCTCGAGCTCGGAGAGCGTGCGATCGGTGACCACGTCGCCGCCCGTAGCGTGCAGCGTGACCAGCTGGCCGTCGAAGCTCAAGTGCGTGATCTGGTCCGACGAGAGCAGCTGGATGCCGTCGCGGACCTCGATCGGGATCTTGAGCGGCTTGCCCGGGGCGTGCAAAGGTTGGGCGGCGCGCGCCAACAGATTGCGCGCGCGTTCGATCGCTCGACCGAGCCGCTGCTCCTCGACCGGCTTGAGCACGTAGTCGATCGCGCCCGCGTCGTAGGCGTCGAGCGCGTGCTCGGGGTGAGCGGTCACGTAGATCACGTACGGGGCGTCCGGACCGAGCCGCGCCTGGACCTCCATCCCGCTCAAGCCCGGCATCTGAATGTCGAGGAGCAGGATGTCGGCGCCGACCTCGGGCAGCTCGTCGAGCAGCGCCTCGCCGCTCTCGCTGACCAGCACCACGTTCACCTCGGAGAGCTCACTGACCAGACGCGTGAGCCGCTTGCGTGCGATGGCCTCGTCATCACACAGCGCGACGCGCAACGCCTGGCTCATACCGCCGCTCCGTGCGGCTCGAGCGGCAGGCGCAAGGTCGCGATCGTGGTTCGACCATCACTCGAGTGCTGCATCTCTGCCTGTCCATCATACGAAAGCTCGAGCCGCTTCACGATGGTAGAGAGCCCGTCGGCGCCCACTCGCGGGCCGCGAAAGGGTCCGGGGTTCTGAATCGTCACGCACAGCTGCTCGTTCTCGATCCAGGCCCTGAGCTGGATGCGTCCCGCGTGGCCCGCGGCAGGCCCGTGCTTGACCGCATTCTCCGCCAACGACAAGACCATCAGCGGTGGCACCGGCACCGGTTCGGCCTCTCTGCTCACCTCGAGCTCGAACTGGAAGCGCTCGGGGTCGCGGGCGCGATGCAGCTCGAGCAGCTGGCGCACCAGCGAAAGCTCATCGTGGAGCGGC
>JAEZYO010000131.1 GCA_023419055.1 Pseudomonadota bacterium
GCTCTCGCGTCCACTCGGGGTCGACCCCAGCCTCTGCGAGATCGTGGTTGGACCGGAACGCGTCGTAGGCAGTCATGAAGGAAATGCGTGCGCCTCGCGAGCGCTCGTAGCTGGCCGCTGACATCACGACGGCGACCTTCTTTCCCCGCCGCGTCAGCTCCACTTCCGAACCAGCCGCGACCTCGTCCACGTTGTCCGAAAGCTTCGCGCGGGCACTAGCGATGCTGTAGCTCTTCGACATGTGCAAAGTGTACATCCAGGTGTACATCTGAGCAGCGTCCCCGTTTGAATCTTCAACGCTGAGTCTGGGATCGCGCTCCCAGTTGCTCCCCCACGCGACGTCAGATCTTGCCTTCTCGATCGGCCTCGAAGCGAGCGCGGAGATCGAACTCCTCGATGAGCTCGCGCGGAATACCCTGCTCTTCGGGCGCCGTCTCCAAGGAGCAAATCATGCTGCCTTCTTCTTGGCTCGTTGCCCAACCGACCGATTCACCATCCCAGTAGGTGAGACGAAAATCGAAGCCTGATCGGGCGGCCCCGGATCGTATCGCAGCGAGAGGCGCCGCCCACGGCGTCTCGAAGCGCAGAGCGATCTCCTCGGCGGTCGTTCTCGTCGAATCGATACCGAGCGGTTCGTAGGCGGAGCCCCAATGCTCGACCCGCCACTTTCGCCACTCGGGCTCTTCCTGCCAGCCTTTGCCCTCGGTGAGCTCGGCCTGAACCCGGAGTGCCTCCGGCATCGGACAGAAGTGCTCGAGCAGGAGCACCTCTTTTCGTGCGACCCCGCGGGATTGCAACCCGCGGGCCTGCGTGACGACCAACCGCAGTCGCTTCGCCAGGACCTCACGCCAACCCAAGCCTTGGGGTTGCCTCGGCCCGTGCCGTTGGACCAGCTCCTCGATGAAGTCGATGGTCTCGGGGCGAGCGCTTCGCACGACCAGCTTGCATTCGCACCAGTTCGGCATCTTCCGCTGACTCAGAGCTGCCGGACGCGCCGTCGCTCCAAGATCGTATGCTGCGTGATCGCTCGTTGCGCCTCGGCGGACTCCACGAGCGTCCAGAGATCGTGCTGCGGGCGACCGCCGGCGACCTCGAGCAAGATGTCCGCGGCGCGCTCGGGGGCGATGCCGTCGAAGTGACGGCCGGGAAGCTCCACTACCGCCGTGCGTGCGCGTAGACCCTCGAGGGTGAGGAGCAATCGATCGAGCACCGCTCGGAAGACGGGCTCGCAGAAGTCGGCGCGCTTGCCGATCCCGAACAAGAGGACCTTGTCGAACGGCAGCTTGGGACGACCGGGAACCAGAACGACCTCACCCACCTTGCCCTCGGCGAAGCCGCGCTGCATCAAGCGCGAGACGCGGCCCGCCATGCGGTAATCGAGCAGGCCGGCGAGGCCTTGCGGGGGCCGTTCGTCGGAGGCGAGCGTGGCGACCAGCACTTCCGTCCCGGAGAGGTCGAGCTTGCGAAGCTGGGGAGGAGTGAAGCGCAGGTCCACGATTCAGCTCGGCGCGAGAAGGTTCAAGAGCTCGGCTTGTCGAGATCCACGCGGCCGCAATTCTCCGCGATGCGATCGAGCACGCCGTTCACGAACGCGCTGCTCTCTTCAGTGCCGTAGCGTTTGGCGAGCTCTACCGCTTCGTCGATGATGACGGCGCGCGGCACGTCGCGGCTCTGCTCGAGCTCCCAAGCTCCGAGGCGCAAGATGTTGCGATCGACGCGGGTCATGCGCTCGACTCGCCAGTTCTTGCTGGCGACGCGGATGAGCTCGTCGACGTGCTCGGTGTTATCGGCCACGCCGCGCACGATGGAGTCCGCGTAGTCGCGGCCCTCCGCGTCACCCGGGAGCTCGCGCCAGAAGTCGCCGATCACGTGCTCCGCTCCACCGCCCGTCGCTTCGACGGCGTAGAGCATCTGCAAGGCAGCCTCGCGGGCGGTAGTTCGTGCACCCATCGTCGGCCTAGAGACCCGCCTTGGAGAGCGCGCGGCCGAGCGTGACCAACTCGATCGCGGCGAGCGCGGCGTCGAAACCCTTGTTCCCTGCCTTGGTCCCGGCGCGCTCCACCGCTTGCTCGATGGTGTCGGTCGTGAGCACGCCGAACACGACCGGAACGCCCGTCGCGTAGGACGCTTGAGCGACGCCCTTCGCGGCCTCGCCGGCGACGTAGTCGAAGTGCGCGGTCGACCCGCGGATCACGGCGCCGAGCGCGATGACGGCGTCGAACTTCTCGCTCTTGCAGAGCCGGAGCGCGACCTGCGGCGCTTCCCAGGCTCCGGGCACGTGCACGACCGTGACCTGCGAGAGGTCGGCCCCGTGACGCTCGAGGCAGTCGAGCGCGCCCTCGACCAGCCGCTCCACGATGAACGCGTTGAAGCGGGACGCGACGATCGCGAACCGCGCCTGCTGGGGGACGATCAGGTTGCCCTCGATGTACTCGGGCTTGGATTCAGCGCGCTCGCTCGACATGGGAGGCGCCATGATTAGCAGAAGGCTCCCCGACGAGCGAGCGTCCGCCGGGAAACCTGCGCCGGCTGGACTCGGATCCAGGGCGAGTGAACTCGCCTGGCCTAAATAAGCTCGGCGCGCTCGAGGGCGGCGCGCAGGCTCGCGTCCGGATCGGCCGCCGGGAGGTCGCGCGTGGCCGTGAGGTAGCGGACGACGTAACGCGCCACGAGGTCGATCTCGAGGTTGATGTGACTACCCGGGCGGAGGTGCTTCAGGTTCGTGACCGCGAGCGTGTGGGGGATGAGCATCACCCCGAAGCGACGCCCGCTCACGTCGTTCACCGTGAGCGAGACGCCGTCGATCGCCACGCTGCCCTTCGAGGCGATGAAGGGAGCGAGGAGCTCCGGCGCCTCGAACGAAAGGCGGCGCGCGTCGCCGGAGGGCGTGATCTCCACCAAGCGGCCGACTCCGTCGACGTGACCTGCGACCAGGTGCCCGCCCAGGCGGTCCCCGACTTTGAGCGACCGCTCGAGGTTCACCTCCGACCCCACGCCGAGCTCGCCGAGCGTCGTCTTTTCGAGCGTCTCGGCCGAGACGTCCGCCTCGAAGCTCCCGCCGTGGTCGGAGACGACGGTGAGGCACGCTCCGTTCACCGCGATGGATTCGCCGAGCGCGAGCGCCGTGAGGGGTGCCTCGATCACGAGGCGCTCGGAGGGCCCCCGCGAGATACGCCGCGCAACACGACCCGTGCACTCGACCAGACCGGTGAACATGGACCGAGCCTTAGCACGCGCTCGGGCGCGAGCGCTTGCCAGGCACCGCGCGACCGGGCAGGCTACCAAGCCGTGACCTCGTTCGGAGGGCGACTTTGGTCCCGGAAGCTTCGCCTGACCGTGCCGGCGCTCGTCGCGCTCACCGTGGTCCCGGCCTTCGTCTCTTGTGGACCGAGCGTGCAGTCGATCCACGAAGGGAGCGTTCGATTCGAACACTGCTACCGGCTCGACCTCGATCTCGAGATCGCTCCGGGTCACCGCGAGGCGTGTTGGAAGGAGTGGCTCTCGTCGTACACGTACGGTCAATCGGCGGACCGCATCGACTACGCGCGGCGCCGGGTGAGGGCGATCTCGAGCGGTGACACGTCGCGCCCGGAGCTCGACATCGCGGGTGAGCGCCGTCCCGAAGAGCGACAGTTCTACCTGGTCGTGCCCGGCCCCACGAGCATGCACGCGCCGCCCGCTCCCATCGCGACGCGGGTCCTCGGCGTCGACGGCGGCGTCCCTCCGCTGAGCCCCACGGCTTCGCCGCCTGCGATGAGCGAGCC
>JAEZYO010000171.1 GCA_023419055.1 Pseudomonadota bacterium
ATGCGGTACTTGCCGCCCAGGGTCGCGCCCACCAGGTCGGGCAGCATCTCGCCGAACTCGCCGCGCACCTCGAGCCCGCGCTCGAGCGCCGCGATGCGGTGGCGCTCGAACACCCGCGCCGAACGCTCTTCGCTCACGCGCCGCTCGAGTGAGGCGACCGTGACACCGAAGCCGGCGCCGAGCACGACGCCGATCGCGACCGCCACGCGGTTGCCGGACAGCCCAATGGCGAGACCGCTCGCTATGGCTCCGATGATCGCCGCGAGCGCCGCGTTCCGCCTGCGAGGCGACGTCCACGCGAGCTCGTAGCGACAGTGGCTGGCGCCGCGGGCGAGGCACTCGGGGTGCTCGAGCCGCGCGTCGCCCAGGCCCCAGATGCGCGGCACGCTCACGAGCTCCGCGCGCCTGAGCGAACAGAGGAGCTCGTCCCCGGGCGCGACGTCGACGTCGGGGCGAGGCCGGTAGATGAGCGACACCCGATCCACCGAAGAGGTCAAGAGCTCGTACGTGCCGATGCGCGTGCGCTCCGACGCGTTCGCCGCGAGGAAGCGGTACGCGTCCGCGGGCTGAGAAGCGACGCGCAGCATGCGCACGTACACGCCCAGCGTCTCCGGGTGCGTCATCCACGCACCCCAGCTCGCCAGGCTGTGCTCGCCGAGAGCGGTGGCGAGCTCACCGAGCGCTCGGCGCGCGGCGGCGACGGTGATCCAACCCGAGTCGCTGTCGATGAGCGACGGAGGAATGCCGACGCTCGCAAGCAGTGCTTTCACTGCCGGTTCGCCCCGCTCCTCGCGGAGACGGAGTAGGTACGGCTTGAGCAGCGCGGCCCGGAGCTCTTCCCTGCCGGTGCCCGCGTACCGCTGGTCGCTTCCCGCGCGCATGAGAGTGTTACTTTACGCCATTGGCCGCCCATAGGAGAGTGGCGCCCCACAATCTTCGGCTACTAGCGGAAAAGGAGCGTCTCGATATGCAACTCGGAATGATTGGCCTCGGCCGGATGGGCGCCAACATGGCGCGCCGGCTGATGGCCAAAGGGCACCAGATCGTCGCCCACGACGTCAACGCGGAGAGCATCGCGGCGCTCGTCGCGGAGGGCGCCGTAGGCGGCGCCTCCCTGCCCGAGTTCGTTCGAAAGCTCGACGCACCTCGCACGATTTGGCTCATGGTCCCGGCGGCCCATGTCGACGGCACCATCGCCGCGCTCGCCCCGTTGCTCGGCGCAGGCGACGCGATCGTCGACGGCGGCAACAGCCACTACCATGACGACATCCGGCGCGCGAAAGAGCTCGCCGAGCGAGGCGTGCACTACGTCGACGTCGGAACGTCGGGCGGGGTGTGGGGAAGAGAACGCGGCTACTGCCTCATGATCGGCGGAGAGCACGACATCGTGGCGCGTCTCGATCCCGTGTTCCGCGCGCTCGCGCCCGCCTTCGAATCAGTGCCTCGAACGCCGGGGCGCGAGAAGGTGCTCGGGAGCACCGCCGAGCATGGCTACCTGCACTGCGGGCCGGCCGGCGCGGGTCACTTCGTCAAGATGATCCACAACGGCATCGAATACGGCATGATGTCCGCCTTCGCCGAGGGGCTCAACGTCTTGAAGCACGCCAACGTCGGAAAGGTCGCGCGCTCGACGGACGCGGAGACGACCCCGCTCAGGAACCCGGAGCACTATCGGTACGACTTCGATCTCGCGGCCATCACGGAGCTCTGGCGGCGCGGCAGCGTCATCACCTCCTGGCTCCTCGATCTCATGGCTCAAGCCCTGCTCCGGAGCCCGACCCTCGACGAGTTCGGCGGCAGGGTGTCGGATTCGGGGGAAGGCCGATGGACCGTGCAGGCCGCCATCGACGAGGGAGTTCCGCTGCACGTGCTCTCGGCGTCGCTGTTCGACCGTTTCAGTTCCAGGGGGGAAGGCGAGTTCGGGAACCAGGTCCTGTCTGCCCTGCGATTCGGCTTCGGTGGGCATTTGGAGCGGCCACGCGAGGGGAAGTGAGCTTTTGGCGTGACACCGGCCTCGTTGAGCCCCAGAAGAACCGCCTGCGATCTGGAACCGAAACAGTAGTCAACGCAAGGAAATGTCGACGCAAGAACTCGGCCCGATCGTGTCGGGTCGATCGAGGACTAGAGACATGAACGATCGCCACTCAGACGCCCTCGTGCTCTTCGGCGCGACCGGTGACCTCGCGTACAAGAAGATCTTCCCGGCCCTGCACTGGATGGTCAAGCGCGGTAACCCCGGGTTCCCCATCATCGGCGTGTCGCGCGGTGGCTCGAGCCTCGAGAAGCTCGCCGAGCGCATGCGTGACAGCATCAAGGAGTACGGCGGAGGCGTCGACGAACGCGCGTTCGAGATCCTGCGCAAGAACCTGCGCTACGTGGACGGTGACTACCGCACCCAGGCGCTGTTCGAGAAGCTCCGCGAAGCGCTCGGCTCCGCCAAGCGGGTGCTCTACTACCTCTCGATCCCTCCGAGCGTGTTCCCGGAGGTCATCGAGCTCCTCGGCACGACCGGGTGCTCGAACAACGCGCGCGTGGTGGTCGAGAAGCCGTTCGGGCGCGATCTGGCGTCCGCCAAGCAGCTCAACAAGACGCTGACCAGCGTCTTCCCCGAGAGCTCGATCTTTCGCATCGACCACTTCCTCGGGAAGGAGCCGGTGCAGAACCTGCTCTACTTCCGCTTCGCGAACTCGTTCCTCGAACCGATCTGGAACCGAAACTTCGTGTCCAGCGTCCAGATCACGATGGCGGAGTCGTTCGGCGTGTCCGGCCGCGGTCGCTTCTACGAAGAGGCGGGAGCGATCCGCGACGTGGTGCAAAACCACCTGCTCGAGGTGGTCGCGTTCCTCGCCATGGAGCCTCCGGCGGCTGGTGATCGCGAGGCGCTCCGCGAGGAGAAGACCAAGATCTTCAACGCCATCCGCACCCTCTCGCCCGACACGATCGTGCGCGGGCAGTTCCGCGGCTACCGTGAAGAAGACGGCGTCGCTCGCGATTCGAACGTGGAGACGTACGCGGCCCTCCGCCTCAACATCGACTCGTGGCGTTGGGCAGGCGTCCCGTTCTACATCCGCACGGGCAAGCACCTGCCGGTGACGGCCACCGAGGTGCTGGTCGACCTGCACCGGCCGCCGCACATGGTGTTCCACGAGCCGGTGCCGAGCCTGACCAACTACGTACGCTTCCGCGTCGGCCCCGACATCGCCATCGCCATCGGCGCGCGCGCCAAGCGACCCGGCGACGCGATGGTCGGCGAGGGCGTGGAGCTCCTGGTCAAGAACCAGCGAGCCGACGAGATGAGCGCCTACGAGCGCCTGATCGGGGACGCGCTGCGGGGTGACAGCAACCTGTTCGCCCGCGCGGACAGCGTGGAGGCGGCGTGGCGCATCGTGGAGCCGATTCTCGACACCTCGGCGACGCCCATCTACGAGTACGACAAGGGCACGTGGGGACCACAGGAAGCAAACTACGTCCTCGAGGGCAAGGCTCGCTGGTACGACCCCAAAAAGACCGGGGAATAAACCGCGGCTCGACTCCGGCGCGGTCATAGACTTGACCCGACGGACGGCTGGCGAGAAAGCTTCGGCCATGCGGCGCCCCTCCCTGAAGGCTCTCCTCACCGGGCTCGGCCTCTGGCTGTGCTCGGCTCCGGCGAGCGCGTTCCATCATGTCGTGCAGAGCGGCGACACGCTGGCGTCGCTCGCGGAGCGCTACTACGGGCGTATTCAGCTCGAGAAGCTCCTGGTCGCCGCCAACCTACTCGACCTGGGTGGCGGCTCGCCCATCGTGCGCGGCATGCAGCTCGAGGTGCCGGCGCTCGCCCATTTCCGCGTTCGCCGCGGGGACACGTGGGACCTGCTCGCAGCCGAGCTGCTCGGAGCGCCCTCGCGTTCGGACATCCTGTCGATCGCGAACCACTCGAGCCCCTGGCTCACGCCCGAAGAGGGCGCCGAGATCATCGTGCCGTACAACCTGCGCTTGATCGCCGAGCAGGGCGACACGCTCGTGGAGATCGCCTACTCCTTCCTGGGCGACAAGAACAAGGCCTGGATCCTCGACCGCTACAACGGCTTCAAGGGCAAGGGCATCGAGCCCGGTGACGTGGTGCTCGTGCCGCTCTCGGACATTCCCCTGACCGAGGCCGGGAAGAAGGCGGCGCTCGCCGCCGCGAGCTTCGCCGCTACCGAAGCCGCCGGCGAGACGCGGCTCGTGCAACGCAAGGTGGCCCAGGAGATCCCGGCCCTGATAGCCGACGTCCGCGCCGGTCGTTACGTCGACGCCGTGAGCCGCGCCAACCGCTTCGTCGGCAGCGGTTCGCTCAGCGAGCCGCAGCTCGCCGTGATCTACCGCGAGCTCACCACCGCGTACGCGGCGCTCGACGCGCAGGGCCTCAGCACCGCGGCTTGTCAGGAGTGGCGCAAGCGCGACATGGCCGCTCGCCTCGACCCGGTGCTCTTGAGCCCGAAGGTGATTCGAGCCTGCGAGCGCGGCAAGCCGTGAAGCGCGAGACCTGGCAGGCGGTCGATTGGGCGAAGCTTGCGCCGCTTCGACTGCGGGCGCGTCTGGTCGCCGAGGGCGCGTACTCGGGGATGCACGCGAGCCCGCGGCGCGGCGCCGGCGTCGAGTTCGGCGGACACCGCGCTTACACGCCCGGGGACGACCTGCGCTTCATCGATCGCCACGCGCTCATGCGCCACGGCGAGCTCATGATCCGCGAGTTCGAGACCGAGACCGACCGCGACCTTCGCCTGCTGCTCGACGCCTCCCCCTCCATGGCGCACCAGAGCGCGCGCGCCCCCACCAGCAAGCTCGGCTTCGCGTCGCTCGTCGCGGCTGCGCTCGCCAAGATCAGCGTCGACGGCGGGGATCGCGTGGGTCTCGGATGGCTCGGCGGTGAGCCGGCTCGCGCGCTGCCCGCGATGGGGGGCAACGAAGCCTTCGAGCGGGTGACGAGCGCGCTCGAAGAGACCGCCGCCGCCGAAATCGGCGAGCGCTCGCTCGAGCAGGCGATCGGCCCCGCCGAGCGCTCGCGGCGCGGCGCCGTGATCGCGCTCTTCAGCGACCTCCTGGATCTGCCGGCGCAGACCGGCGAGCGCGTCGCTGCGCTCGCCGCGCGCCGTCGCGTGGTGGTCGTCGTGCAGGTGCTCGATCCCGAAGAGATCGAGTTTCCGTTCAGCGGACCGGTGCGGCTGACCGCGCTCGAGGGCTCGCTCGTCGTCGACACGGACGCCGACAGCGTTCGCGAGACCTACCTCTCCGCGCTCGCCAAGCTGCAGCGCGACTGGGAGCAGAAGCTCTCGGCGCGCGGCGCGCGGCTCGTGCTCTCGAGCAGCGCCGAGGATCCCGTCGGCGTCGTGCTCCGGATCCTGCGCGCGGTCGCGGGAGGGCACGCGTGAGCTTCGTCGTCGCCGCGGCGCTCGGCGTCGCCGCGCTGTTGGTCGCGCCGGCCCTCGCGCACCTGCTCCGGCGCGGTCGAGCGCGCGAGCTCGCGTTCCCGCCTGCGGCGCTCGTCCCGAACGCTCGCTCCACCGCCCGCCAGAAGCGGCGCCTGGAAGATCGGTTGCTGCTCGCGCTCCGGGTGCTCGCGGTGATCTTGCTCGCCCTGCTCGGAGCGACCCCGCTCGTCCAGTGCCAGCGCGTATCGCTGTCGCGCAACGCGGGCGCCTCGGTCGCGCTCGCTCTCGTGATCGATGATTCGCTCAGCATGCGGGCCGAGCTGCCCTCGGGCGGCACGCGCCACTCGCGAGCGCTCGAAGCCGCGGAGCAGCTCCTCTCCGGCGCCAGACCGGGTGACTCGGTGGCGATCGTGCTCGCGGGCGCGCCCGCGCGCGTCGCGCTCGCCACCACGAACGACCTCGGGGCGGCCCGGCGCACGCTGGGTGAGCTCCGTCAGAGCGATCGCGCGACCGATCTCGCGGGCGCCGTCACGCTCGCGCGCGCGACGCTCGCCGAGCAGCCTCACCGAGACAAACGCGTCGTCGTGTTGAGCGACCTCGCGGGCGAACCCTTGCCCGAGGGCCAGCCGGCGGCCTGGGTCCCCGTCCCGGAGCTCGCGACGCCGGTGCACGACTGCGCGATCACGAGCGCCGAGCGGCGGGCGCGCAGCGTGAGCGTCGAGGTGGCGTGTACCACTCCGGAGGCCGCGACCGGTCGCAGCGTGCTCGCGATCCCTCTCGCTGGTTCCGGAGTCGAGCCCTCCGACAACCCGAGGACGAGCACGAAGCCCGATCCGAAGACCCCGCTTGCTCGAGCAGCGCTCGTCCCCCGCGCCGGACTGCAAGTCGTGGCGCTCGACGTCACCGGAAACGCGGAGCTCGCCGCCGTCCTCGGAGGCCCCGACGCGATCGCTCACGACGATCTCGCCCCCGTCTCGCAGGAGACGAGCTCGCTCTCGATCGCCATCGTCGCCGACCCGGTGCGCGCCTCTGCCAAGACGGGTGGCCCGACGTTGCTCGAGCAAGCGACGCGAGCGCTCGACGCGCAGATCGAAGTGCAGCCGCTCTCGGTCGTGCCGGAGCACGCCTCGGAGCTCGAGAAGCACGCGCTCGTGCTGCTCGACGATCCGCCTGGTCTCGCCCCCGAAGCGCGCTCGGCGCTCGCGGAGTTCGTGGAGCGGGGCGGAGTGGCCGTGGCCTTGATCGGACCGAACGCCGACAGCGTGCAGCTCGGCTCGACGCTCGAGCCGTTCCTGAGCGGCGCGGTGCGCTGGGACAGGAACGAGCTCCCGGCGGGCATCGACGTCAAGTCGCTGAGCCTGCTCGGCACGGAAGCGCCGAGCCTCGCCGAGCTTTCGCTGCGCGGCCGCGCGAGGCTCGACGGAGCCGATCTCGGAACGAGTCGGGTGCTGGGTCGTTTCAGCGACGGCAAGCCTTGGCTCATCGAGCGCGACCTCGGGCGAGGCGCGTTGTTCGCGCTCGGCCTGCCCTCCTCGGTGGACGAGAGCGACTTCGCCTTGCGGCCTGCGTTCCTCGCCCTCTTGGATCATTTCGTGACGCAGGCGACCCGCCGCACCGGGCCCAAGCGGAGCCCGGCTGGCGCGGAGTGGGCGTTGCCCGACGAGCGAGCCAAGGTCGTCGGCCCCGAAGGCCCCATCACGTTGCGAGACGCTTCGCGCGAGAAGGTGGCTTCCCCGGACACTCGGGGCCTGTACCGAGTCAGCTACGACAAAATGATCCAATCCCGCGTGGTGGTGCTCGATCCCAGCGAGGTGCTCGCCGCGCCGCGCGCCGCGCCTCCCAACACCGCGACCGAGCGCGCGAGCGGTCGAGGTTCAGTGGATGTTTCTGGCGAAACTGCGCTCGCGCTCGTGAGCCTGCTCGCTCTCGAGCTGCTGCTCCGAGTGCTGCGCTACCGGGGTGCTCGACGCGCTTCTCCGGCCTGAGTATAGGCGGGAGCATGCGTTTCCTCGCGACGTGCTCCACGATCCGCACCGGCGCGCTCACGGCGCTCTTGTCGGTGGCGTCGGTAGGCTGCAGCTCGGCTGGCCCCTATGGATACAGCCGCGACTACTCCCCGCTCTCCGCCGAGGAAGAGGCGGTCGACGGAGCGCGCGAGTACGACCCCATCATGGCGCAGCGAGAGCCCGACGACTGGAAGAAGGGCAAGGTCATGCTGTTCGGCGTCGTGCGCTCGCGCAGCGAAGGGCCGGGAGGCACCGCCTATCTCTCACTCGGCATGCGCACGCTCGCCGCTCGCAACCTGTGTGACGACTTCGAGGAAGAGACCTGCCGCGTGACGGTGGGCACGAAAGAACACGCCATCGTTCACGTCCTCGCCAAGCTCGACGCTAACGACAACATCGGAAAAGAGAGCGTGAGCGCCGGCTCGCTCGTGCGCGTGGTCGGCAAGCTCTCGGACGGCGTCGACCCCGATGACGGCATGCCCGTCCTCGAGGTCCAGTACTACCGCCACTGGCCGCGCGGCTTCTACGTGACGAGCGCGGACGCTTCTCACATGCGAAAGTGAGCGTGCGTCACTTCGCGGACGGCTTCTGCGGATCGGGGTAGCCGATGCCGAACCCGATGTTCAGGCCGATCATGAAGAAGACGCCCGGGTCACGGTCACGCGTGATGTCGGCCGCGCAGTCGAACGCGCCGCACTGGTACTTCACCTCGCCGCCGAGGCCGCGACCAAAGGCGACCTCGAAGCCGAAACGAGTGCCGCCGCGCATGACCCACTCGAACGGCATGCTCGCGCCGAAGAGCGTGCCATAGTCTCCCACGTCGGTGCGGTTCAGGGTGATGCCGGGCGCGAAGACGAACTTGGTGCGCCGAGCGACCACGACTCCGACGCTCGCGCCGTACAGGATCGACGGCGTGTCGACGACGCGTGAATAGTTGATGACGAGGTCGTCGTAGCTCGAGTTGTCGGACGGATCCGTCGGCACGCCCAGGCGCGCGCTCAAGCGCAACCAACCGCCGACGTAGCCGCCGACCTGCCCGCCGAAAATCAGCGCGTCGGAGAAGCGCTCATCAGCCGCAACGCCCAAGAGGATCGCATCGAAAAACGGCGAAGCTTGTGTCGACGCGTCGTCGGGGTAGCGCGGAGCGGGCGGAGGCGCGGCCGGCGGCGCGTAGGTGGGAGGCGGATAGCTCTGCGGGGGTGGATAGCTCTGGGGCGGATAGGCCTGCGGCGGCGTCGGGTAGTTGGGCGGCGGATAAGGGTAGGGTTGCGCCGGGGGCGGGTACGCTTGCCCTTGTGGCGGGCGAGCTCCGGGATAGCCCTGCGCCGGTGGCGGCGTTGGGGACGGCTGGACGGCCGGCGGCGGCGCTGGTGGAGCCCCCTCCGCGGAGGGCGGCGGTGGCGTCTGCCCGAAGGCCAGACTCGACCAGGATGATAGGAGCACCACCAGGAAAGCGAAGCGGAGGTTCGCGGACCCCATAGCGTAAGAGCATCCTTTGGCGGGGCGGTTCGCGTCAAGCCGATGGAGGACGCGGGGAAGGCAAGGGTCCATGCTATATGCGGTCCCTCCCGATGCGCCCCCGGTTCGTCCAGCGTCCGCTCCTCGCCCTACTCGCAGCAGCGGCGCTGTTCGGCAGCGCTGCCGCTCCCTCGCCGGCTCGGGCGACCGTGGTCGAAAGAGTGGTCGCCGTGGTGGGCGAGCGAGCCATTCTGCTGAGCGACCTCCGGCGTCGAGCCCAGCCATACCTGCTCCAGATGCAGCAGACGGTGCCCGCGGGAGCCCAGCGCAACGCCGCGATCTCCCAGCTCTACAAGGCGCTCGTCGAGCGCATGGTCGACGAGGAGCTCGAGCAACGCGCCGCCGCACAAGCCAAGGTGGTCGTCACCGAGCGCGAGGTGGAGGCAGCGCTCGGTCGCGTCGCCGCGCAGAACAACATCAGCGTGGAGAAGCTCCTGACGGAGGCGAAGCGGACAGGGATGGAGCCCGGTCAGTACCGAGACGAGCTCCGGCGCCAGCTGCTCCAGGCCAAGCTCATCAACGTGCGGCTCCAGGGTCGGATCCGCGTTACGGAAGACGACCTCAAGAGCGCGTACCGCAAGCTCGAGCTCGAAGAGCGTGAGCGCTTGCCGTTCCGGGTCGCCTGGGTGTTCGTCCCCGGACGCGGCGACGCGAAGAAGCAGCGCGAGCTCGCGGAGCGCGTGGCCACCGCGGCTCGGACGACCGAGTTTTCGGAGCTCGCGCGCCGCTACTCCGAGGACGAAGCGACCCGCAACCAGGGCGGTGTGTTGCCGGCCACACGACTCGAGCAGGTGCCCCCGGCCATGCGCCGCGCGCTGATCGGGCTCGACGTCGGAGAGAGCTCCGGGGTGATCTCACTCGGCGGCGGCGGCGGTTACGCGGTCATCAAGCTCCTGTCGCGCGAAGAGTCGCAGCTCCCCGACTACGACACGGCGCGCGCCGAGCTCGGTGAGCGCGTGTACGTCGAGAAGATGAACCAGGCGCGCCGCACCTGGCTCGACAACCTGCGCCGTCAGCACCACGTGGAAGTCAGGCTGTAGCTCAGCGCGAGCGGCCCAGCGCGCCGCACACCTGCTCCTCGATCGCGCCGCGCCCGATCGGCTCGAGCCGCTTGCCGAGCTTGAGCTCCTCTTTCACGGCCTGCTCGAGCTCGGGCAAGGTCAGGAGGCCGTCCTTGCGCACACCGTTGATGAAATAGGTCGGCACGCCCGTCACGCCGAGGCGCTTACCGAGCGCGATGTCGGCGTCGATGCTCGCATTGTGGGCGCCGCTCTGCGCCGACGAGAGCAAGCGGCCCGCGTCGAGGCCGAGCTTCTGCACGGCCTTGCCGAGCGCCGGCGCATCGAGCACGGCGCGCGCCTCGAGCAGCGCTCCGTGCACGCTCCAGAACGCCGCGTCACCGCCCGCCTCCCTAGCCGCGAACGCGAAGTTTGCGGCGACGCGACCTTCGCCGTCGAGCGCGACGGGAAAGCTCTTCCAGA
This sequence comes from Pseudomonadota bacterium, assembly GCA_023419055.1. The sequence goes on from JAEZYO010000171.1 coordinate 10,399, forward strand.
CGACGCGCACCTCGCGAGGGTAGCGCTGAAGGAGCGTCGCGAGCGCGGGCTCCGCCTTCTGACAAAAGCTCGACTCGAAGGCGCAGAACTCGACGATGGAAACCGGCGCGTTCGCCGGACCGCGCACCGGAGCGCCGGCGCTCGGGATGCAGGCGCGCTCCTTCGGATCGTCACCCAGATTGATCAGGTTTCGCTGCGTCCGCTCGGCGTAGAGCGCCGTCGCGTCGGTCCCCGAGAGCAGAGCGAACACCGCGGCGCGACGCTCCTTCTTCAGCACCTCGAGCAACGCCTCCTCGGGAGCGAAGCCTTCGAGCCGCACCCCGTTCACGAACAGCGCGGGCGTCGCTCGAACGAGCAAGCGCGCGCCGAGCTCGGTGTCTCGCTTGACGATCGCTTCGGCAGCGGTCGAGCTCTCGAGGCGTGCTCGGAGCGCGCCGTCCAGCCCGGCTCGCTCGAACCACCCGTCGAAGATCTCCTTCGGCTCGCTCTCGGGATCGCGCGCGAGCTCCGTCACGAGCTTCCAGAAAACGCCGGCGCCGAGCTCTGCGCCCACGGCTGCGAGCAGCCGCGCCGAGCCCTCCGCGTCGGGATGTTGGCTGAGCGGGCGATGGCGGAAGACCCAGCGCAAGTCGTTGCCGAGCGTCGCCTTCAGACGCACGAGCTCGGGCAAGAGAGCGCGGGTGTGCGGACACTCGAGATCGGCGAAGAGCGTCACCGTGACGGGGGCGTCCCAAGGCCCCCATGCCGGGGAATCCCCGTCCACGGGGAGCGCGGCCGTCTGGTGACTTTGCGGCGGCTTCACTTGCAGCGGCGGGGACAGATCCGGCGGCGGGCTCACCGATGACGAAGGAGCCGGCGGCGTCCCCGCGTCGTCGTCGCTCGAGGGCGTCGGCGGAGGATCGTGGTGCGGGATCGTCGGTATCGCCGGGCGAGCGGCGGTGGCGGGTGGAGGAGCTGCAGCCGAAGGGGCGGGAGCGGGCGCGTTCCGGCGCGCGAGCACGAGCGCGAACACCACGCCGGCTACCATCACGACGCCCCCGAGCGCGATCGCCGAGATCGCGAGCCAGGCTCGGCTCCCCGAAGGCGCCTTCGAAGCCGGCACCGGGATCGCGAGCGGCATCGGAGGAGGATTGAGGCGCGCCGTCGGACCGGTTTTCGGTCCCGAAGGCAACGGAGCCGTGGCCGCGGGCGGGCTCGATGGGGGTGCTGGTGACTCGAGCGCGGAGGGCGGAGCAGGCGGCGCGACCTCGGGCGTCGTCGCCTTCTCGTCAGCCAGGCGTCCTTCGACCAGCTTGGCGACCGCCGCGCGATCGACGGCAGGTGACGGCGCTGCACCGCCGAGCGCCTGGGCGAGCCCAAAGCCGAGCAAGCACACGCCACCTTCGGCCGTCTCGACGATCAGCTCCGGCTGCAGCCGCCCATGCGCGAGACCTTGCTCGTGAAGCGGCGCGAGCACGCTCTGGATCTCGGTGGACAGGCGACTCAGCCCGCCGCTATCTCCGAGGCTATCGTCGAGCGCTCGCCCTCTCGGCAAGGCGTAGGCGACGGCGCACACGCCCGGAGCAAGCTCGATGACGGCGAGCAGCTCGGCGAGCCCCCTCACCCCTACCGCGTAGCGGAGGGAGCGGCGAAGAGATGTCTCGAGCTCCGCGGGAGCAAGGCCGGGGACCGCGACCAGGCGGACCCATTGGCCTCCCGCCGAGAGCTCGTCTCGCGCGTCGATGACGCGAAATTGCGTTTCGCCTTCCGGCCGGTCACCGATGACGCGGTACCGATTGGCCAGCAACGAGCCTGGCTCGAGAGCGCTGTCTGTCATGAAAAGCCGGCCGAGTTCGAGACCGGCCCGGTCAGCCAAGCTTAGCCTCTGTTTCGAGCCATGGCGGGTGCATCGAAAATCCTCGCTGTCACTTTGGCAGTACGCAGGTGGTTTCGGACAGGATGGCGTGCCGATCCGGCCTGAGAATCGAGCCGCATCGAGACGATCTCGGCGCAATTGCCCCATGGCACGCCCTGTGCTCAAACGCGGCTGACCGATGAGACGGCATTCGTGGCTTCCCTCCGCTTGCGTCAGCTTGGGGCTCTGGCTCGTGACGGTGCCCGCCCTCGCCCAGTCGATCACCGTCAACACCCCGCAGCGACCGAACCGGGACAAGAACGGCAACCCGCTCAATCTGAAGGTCAACATCGTCAACCGCTCGGAGTGTTTGGCGGACGACTTCATCCGCTATCCAATCACGCTCGCGGGTGGGAGCGGACTCGATCTGCAGGTCTGGGCAGGCTCGAACTGCGCGTCGCTCGACAATCGTGACGGCACCGGGGAAGGCTGCTGGCTCGTCTACGAGGACGCGAGCCCGAACACCGGCGACATCGACATCCGAGTTCAAGACATCATCGCGGGCAAGGTCGACCGAGGAAGTTACACGGGGCTCGGCAGCGGCTCGGATGCAGCCTGCGACGAGGGCAACGGTTCGGCGGAGACTGCGAACCTGCATTTCTTCCTCATCAACGGCAGTGACGAGGTGGCCGCGACCGGCACGAGCACGGGAACCACCCCGCTTCAGGTCGACTTCGACTTGCTCGGTCCGGAGCCGCCGACGGGTATCGAGGCGGGCGTCGGTGAGGAGTCGCTCGTCGTCAAGTTCGACGCCCTCGACGACGAAGACGATACCGCCGACGACATCAGCAAGTACTACGTCTACTGCGACGTTGCCGGCCAGGGCGTCGGCGGAGCCGGGACCGACGCGTCGGGCTGCGGATCCTCGGCCCTAGTGCCCGGCGAGCCTCCTCCGGACGACAAGCGCTGCGGAGACACGACGCGCACGTCGGAAGAAGTCCAGACCGATCACGAACTCGAGAACGGGACGCTCTACGCCGTCGGGATCGCGGCGGTCGACACCTACGGCAACCCCGGCAACCTCTCGGAGATCGCCTGCGCGACACCCGAGCCCATCAATGGGTTCTTCGAACAGTACCGGGCCGCCGGCGGAAAAGGCGGCGGCGGATTTTGCAGCCTTTCGCGGACGGACGCGGCGAGAGGGATCTGGCTCGGCGCCGCTGCTCTCGCGGCTTCGCTCCTCGTGAGCCGTCGAGTGAAGGGTGGTCGTCGATGAAAGCGCTGCTGCCCCTGGGAGCTCTCGCGCTCGCGAGCACCATCTGCCTGTCCGCTTCCGCTCAAGGCGTCGATGAGCTCGGCCCCTACGGCGGCCTCGAGCGCCGCGCGGCGCGTCCCCAGCGCTTTGCCTTCGAGGTGCGAGTCGGCCCTTACACTCCACGCGTGGACGAGGCGCTCGACTCGAACCCGTACGAGGAGACCTTCGGCAGCTCACAACGCTGGCACGCGGGCTTCGAGGTGGACTGGCAAGCGCTGCGTATCGACCGCGTGCTGAGCTTCGGTCCTGGCTTCGCCTTCGGTTACACGAAGAGCAACGGCAGGGGCTTCCTGGTCAGCAGCGGAGAACGCTCCGGGCAGGCCACGTCACTCACCATCCTCCCCATGGACCTGGTCGGGGTCGTTCGCGTGAGCGCGCTGGCGGACAATACGCCCATCCCGATCGTGCCGTACGCGAAGCTCGGTCTCGGGTACGCGCTCTGGTGGTCGGTCGACGGCGACGAAGTGGCCGAAGACGACGCATCGAACGGCACGCGCGGCGAGGACATGTCTTACGGCTACACGTGGGCCCTCGGCGCCATGCTGCGGCTCGACTTCCTCGACGCCGACGAGGCCGCCACCACCCGCGCCTCGAGCGGGGTCGACCACTCGTACGCCTTCATCGAGTGGCACTCGAGCCACCTCGACGCCTTCGGCTCGAACAACACCATGGATGTCGGTAACGACGCGATCGTCTTCGGGCTAGCGCTCGAAGCCTTCATGTAGGCCCGTCGCCCCGAATTCCCCGAGCCCGGCTCTTGCTCGCCGGGCTCTCGCCTCTCCTCCGCGGCCCCGCGCCTACTTCGCGCGAAGGAGCCGGTCGATGTGCTTCTGCTCCCAGGCGATGGCGCGCTCGTACTGCTGGTACTCGCGCTCCTTCTGCGTGAACTCCGGAGAGTGCACGAGCGTCCGGTCGCCCACCTTGGCTTGCGGGATCAGGTGATGCAAAAGCTCGTGGTACACGATGTACCCGACGAAATAGCGAGGCACCCACTCGCGGTCCAAGACCGGGTGAACCCGGATCAGACGCTCCGCAGCGCTGTAGCTCCCGAGCTTGATGGCGGTGCGCTTCTTCGCGGGGCGGCTCTGACGACCCCACGTGATGAGCACGTCGGTCACGGTGCTGCCGAAGTACTTTGCGTTGATGGACGCGAGCACGTCCATCAAGTCGTGCACCTGGCCGCGCGTATTCAGGGGCCGCGTCACCGGGCGTGAAGCCCGGATACGGTGGTTGTTCTCGTGGATGAACTCGCCGACGACCTGAGAGGCGTGACGATCCCCTCGAACGACGTAGTCGACGAGCGCCTGCTGGATCCGGTCAGGCGCCCCCAAGAACATCATATGGATCCGCACCCTCAGGGTGCCCCGCACCTTCGTGTGGGTGATCATGCGACGCCGGTTATCGGTGACGGCGAGCTGGACGGGGCCCGAGGCGGCGAGCTCGAGCCGACGCTCGAGCGTCTGGCGCGCGCCTTCGTGAATGAGGATCTGCGGCCCGCTCGGCGGCATGACGAGGAGCGGGACGACTTGACCGAGCCGCGCGTCCGGAATGCGCAGGGCAGCCGAAGACATGCGCGGAGCGAGAAACTTCGCTTTGCGCTGACGCCCGGTACGGGCGTCTGCAGCGGGGAGCCAGGGGAAGCTAATGCGAGCGGTCATGTGCCTTGCCGGCGGTCACGCAATTTGGGTACGGGTGGAGATCAAGTGCGTCAAGGAATGGCTAATAACCAAAACAAATCAGAGACTTAGGCTCGAGTTTCCAAGGTTGTTCCGTGGCTGGTCTAAGTGCGCGATCCCGCTCGTGTTCCCGACCCCGGAAGAGATTTGGAAGCAGAAAACGGGGCCTGAGGCACCGCGCCCCATCCCAAGGAAAACTGAAGGATCTTGACATGTTGTCCACACCGTCCGCCCCTTTGGAACGGCTGTCGATCGCCCCGGATTGCCACATTCTCGGGATTTTCGCGCAAGCCCCGAGCGCTCTCCGAGCTCGCGTCGATCTTCACATCGTCGATGAAGCCCTACGCGTTGCGTGGCGAGCACGCGCTCCACTCTGGGACAGTGCATCGAAGCTTTCCAAACGCACCACCGTTCACCTCCGAGCTTCTCGTCAGTCGCAGGAAGCCCGAGACACTCACCCACATTCGAAAGCGATCTCCGCTACGGAGCTCGACCCATCCACGAACGAGTAACCCTACCCCATCGAAGAGGACGTCCCATCGAAGAGGACGTCCCACACTCTCGCTCTTTGGGCTTGGTACCAGGTCGAAGGAGAGGACCCGATGCCGAGCCCGCCGAACGAGAGAACCTTGCGGAGCGACGACTCGGCGACTCCTAGGAACAGCGCTGCCCGTCGCTCAAGACCGAGCTCAGGACGGTCGCTGTGACTGCGGCCGACCAGGCTTTGCGCCATTCGGCTGGGGCTTTGCCCCCTCGCCGGCCGACTCACCCTTTCCCGGCTTGCCACCTTCCGCGCCCGAGGATGCGGCGGATGCCGCCGAGCCGGGGCGCTGGATGCCCGCCTGGCTCAGGATCTTCTGCTCCAGCGACTCCATGAGCTGCGGGTGCTGCTCGAGATAGTTACGTGCATTGTCGCGCCCCTGCCCGATGCGCTCTCCGTCACAGGAGAACCAGGCGCCGCTCTTTTGCACCAGGTTGGAATCAGCGGCCATGTCGATGACCTCACCGGAGCGGCTGATGCCCTGCCCGTACAGGATGTCGAACTCGACCTCGCGGAACGGCGCCGCGAGCTTGTTTTTCACGACTTTTACGCGGGTACGGTTGCCGACTACGGTCATGTCCTTGCCGGGCGGGCCCGCCTCTTTGATCGAACCGATGCGACGGACGTCGAGGCGCACGGAGGCGTAGAACTTGAGCGCGTTGCCGCCCGTGGTCGTCTCCGGGCTGCCGAACATCACGCCGATCTTCATGCGGATCTGGTTGGTGAAGACCATCATGCAATTCGAGCGCGAGATCGAGCCGGTCACCTTGCGGAGCGCCTGGCTCATGAGGCGTGCCTGCAAGCCGACGTGCGAGTCCCCCATGTCGCCTTCGATTTCCGCCTTCGGCACGAGCGCGGCCACCGAATCGACCACGACCATGTCCACCGCACCGGAGCGCACCAGCATGTCTGCGATCTCGAGCGCCTGCTCGCCGTAGTCGGGCTGGCTGATCAGAAGCTCGTCCGTCTTGACCCCGAGCTTCTTGGCGTACGTCACGTCCAGGGCGTGCTCGGCGTCGATGAAAGCCGCGACCCCGCCGCGCCGCTGCACGTTCGCGATGGCGTGCAACGTGAGGGTGGTCTTACCGCTCGACTCCGGCCCGTAGATCTCGACGATACGGCCACGCGGATACCCGCCGATTCCAAGCGCGACGTCGAGCCCGATGGATCCGGACGGAATGACCGCGACGTCGCCGCCGATCTTTTCACCGTCTTTGAGGCGCATGATCGCGCCTTCACCGAACTCTTTGTGGACGCTCGCGATCGCGAGCTCGAGCGCCTTGCTCTTCTGACTGTCTTTCGCCTCGGACATTCGGTGCCGGACCTCTCCGCCCATGGGCAATGGGCTACGTGCTGGGTGCTGCGGGGGGACTTCGCGCTTGGGTGTCCAAACGGATACTGCGCAGCTGTTCAGATGTCAACCTTCGCGCCGTCCGCTCGGACAGGGAATGTCTACCCTTCGTCGCCCCTGGCCGAAAGCTACTCGCTGCACTCCGGCAGGGTCTCGTCCACCGCCGTCAGCACCTTGTCCGCATCCGTACAGGAGGAGGGCCCTTCGGGTTTCGCCCCCTGGCCGAGCCAGCCGAGCAACGTCGACTTCTGCTCGCACGTGAGCGGCTCGACCGGCGGCATCAGAGCTGCCGGGCGAAGAGGCATGAAGCCCGAGCTTACCGCCGTCTGCATCACCTCCCAGATCTGCTTCTCCGACGAGTAGTACGGCGCCTGCGTGTCCTCGTAGGCGACGAGCGGAAACGGCGCGCTGTTCATCGGCGGGTCCGTGTGACAACGCTGGCAGACTTGCTCGAGCACCGCCGAAGCCTGGCACCAGGTGACCGTGCCCGGGTCCACTCCGCCGGCATCCTCCGGCATCGCCCCGGAGTCGTACTCGGGGATCGGGTCGCCCTCGCGCTCGAGATCAGCCTCGTGATCGGCGCAAGCCGTGAGAGCGAAGGTCAGAACAGCGACGAACCGCATTCGACCAAGATACCGTCTCGCTCCCACGAGTTCAGCTACGACGAGGAAGAGGTGCGCTCGAAATCGAGCGCACCCTGTCGAGGGACGAGGCTTTTCGCTCAGCCACAGGGGCCGCTTGCCGTCTCGGCCGCGTGCTCGCAGTGAGCATCATTGTTCGCCATGCTTGCGTGATTCTTCCGACAGCCGACGCTGTCGGAACCGCCCTGGAACTCGTCCGTCCCGAGCGGCCAACTCGACGTCTTGCACGTCGTCTGACAATCCGCCTCACTGTCGTACGTGTTCGCGGCGTGGTTCTCGCAGTGACTCCAGTAGTCGGCGCAGTAGGTGTCGCACCACATGTCCTTCTGAGACGCGCCGCCGGAGCCGCCGCCGCCACCGGCACCACCGCCGCTCGTGCCACCAGCTCCGTCACCGCCACTGCCGCCGCTCGTTCCGCCGGCTCCGCCACCGCCGCTGCCGCCGCTCGTTCCGCCGGTGCCCGCGGTGCCACCACTCGAGCCACCCGTGCCCGCCTTGCCGCCACTGCCCGCGGAGCCACCGCTCGATCCCCCGGAACCGCCGCTCGTGCCACCGCTACCAGCGCTGCCGCCCGAGCTTCCGCCGGTTCCGCCGGTCGTACCACCCGTGCTGGTGTCGCCCGTGTTCGCGTCGTCGCTACAGCCCTGCAAGGACGTGAGGGACACGACGCCCATCAGCCCCGTCGCCCAGACTAGTCGACTCTTTTGCATGCGCGGGAGCATCGTCTCCGTACGAGGGAGTGTCAACGCCGAGGCGTCCGTCGTCAGCATGAACTCTCGGACGACGGTGCTGATTCTTTCACACTTCATTGCCGAGCTCGCGTGACTCCCCATGACCGTATGAGGTGAAAACGAGCTGCATCGGCACGAAACCGGCTGTGCCTGATCCTGCGCTCCTCTCCGCACTCCACGCTGCTTTCCGCTGCAGCGAGCCAGGAGCGAAGCTCCACCGTCACGGAATTCCAGCACTGATTGGACCCGCTGATGAAGAGCGTTTCACCGAGTTGCACACGCGGGCCCGAGCCCGAGCTCGTGAAACCTCAAGAAGCGCGGGCGGCTTCAGCGGTATTGTCGACGCGGCGGATCTCGATGCGCTCGGCGCGGCGCGGGCTCGATCGCAGAACGGTGAAGCGGTAGCCCTGCCAGTCGATGGTGTCTCCCGTGCGCGGTACGCGCCCGACCAGGTCG
>JAEZYO010000218.1 GCA_023419055.1 Pseudomonadota bacterium
GCCGCGCCCCCGCCTGCCGCGAGCGCCGCGCCGGCCACGCCGCCGCGCGGAGGGCCGCCTACGGTGCCGCCCGACATCGCGAGCAAGATCCAGAAGATCAGCGACACCGAGTTTCAGGTCGATCGATCGGTGGTCGACAAGATCCTCGAGAACCAGGCCGAGCTCATGCGCTCGGCGCGCATCGTTCCCGAACAGAAGGACGGGAAGGTAGTGGGCGTGCGCTTGTTCGGGATCAGGCCCGACACGCTGCTCGGCACGCTCGGGCTCCAGAACGGCGATCGCCTGGAGACCATCAACGGCTTCAACATGGCGAGCCCCGAGAAGGCGCTCGAAGCCTATGCCCGACTCCGCACGGCGGGCAGCCTCAAGGTTCAAGTCAACCGGCGCGGTCAGCCCGTCAACATCGACTACAACATCAAGTGAGACGCTCGTGAGACTTCGACAGTTCCTTCCGCCGGCTCTCGCCCTGCTGCTGATGGCAGGCGTGCTCGCCGCTCAAGAGCCGCCCAAGGCCAAGCAGCGCACGCCGCGCGCTCTAGAAAAACTGCGCAAGCAGGCGGCCGACGCCAGGACGAAGGCGCAAGCACCGACAGCACCGGCGGCGCCACCAGCTGCCGCCGCTCCCGCCGCTGCGGCCACGCCCGAGCCCCCGGGCGCGCAGGGGCCGTTGCCGCAGACGATGGACAAGATCGCGCAGGCCACGGACGTGCCGTTCAAGGCCAAGCCAGGCGGCGCGCTCGTCAAGTTCAACCTGCAGGACGCCGATCTGGCGGAGCTCGTGAACCACATCAGCGGGCTCACGGGCAGGCGCTTCATCTACGGCGCGAAGGTTCGTCAGATCAAGGCGACCGTGGTCTCGCCCGAGCCCGTCACGCTCGACGAGGCGTACCAGGCGTTCCTCTCGATCCTCGAAGCCAACGGTATGACCGTCGTCCCGCACGGTCGCTTCCTCAAGATCGTCGACAGCGGCGGTGTCGTCTCGCAGCCGACGCCCCTCTACGACCGCGGTGAGCCGGTCCCGGACGCGGACCGCTACATCACTCGGCTCTACCGGCTGCAGAACGTGTCACCGGACGAGATCGTCCCGGTGCTGAGCAAGTTCAAGAGCAAGGAAGGTGACATCACCGCCTACGCCCCCGGCCGCTTGCTCGTCATCACCGACACCGCGACGCAGGTGCGGCGCCTGATCCGCATCATCGAAGAGGTCGACGTCGGTGGGTCGGGCCAGCGCATGTGGATCGAGCCCGTGAGGAACGGCTCGGCCCAGGACATGGCCAAGCGCATCAACGAGCTCTTCGAGGTCGGCGGCGGCGGCGGCGGTGGCAAGGGCGGTGAGGCCGGCGCGGGCATGCGGGGATCCGGGCTCACGCGAGTGGTGGCCGACGATCAGGCCAACGCGCTCATCGTGGTCGGCACCGAGGACAGCTACCTCAAGATGCTCGAGCTCTTGAAGCGGCTCGACAGCTCCGGCACCGACGTCGGGCGCGTGCACGTCTTGCCGCTCCAGCACGCGATCGCGGACGAGCTCGCGGGCACCCTGACCCAGATGCTGGCAGGGCAGCCGCAGGGGAAGAACCAGGCGGCCGCGGGCGGAAACGCGGGCGGCATGTTCGAGGGGGAGGTGCGGGTCACCGCCGACAAGAGCACGAACTCGCTCATCATCACCTCGTCGAATCGCGACTACGCGACGTTGCGCCTCGTGGTGGACAAGCTCGACCGACCGCGCCGGCAGGTGTTCATCGAGGCGGTCATCATGGACTTGTCGGTGTCTGACACGACGAGCCTCGGCGTCGCGTTCCACGGCGGAACCACGCTCGGCAACGCGGACGACACGCTCGTGATGGGCGGCTTCCGCGCCGGGAGCTCGCTCGCGTTCCCGGCCGATCCCAACCTCTTGCAGGGTTTCGCGGCAGGCGTGCGCGGCCCCGATCTGCCGAACACGAGCAACCTGCTCGGCACGGGTCTCAGTATTCCGGCGTTCGGCGTCGTCTTGAACGCGCTCGCGACGAGCGGCAAGAGCAACGTGCTCGCGACGCCGCACATCATCGCGACCGACAACGTCGCGGCGGAGATCAACATCGGCGAGAACATCCCGCTCCAGACCAACGTCGGCGGCGGCTTGAGCTCGCTCGGCAATCTCGCGGGCGCGGCCGGCGCCGGCGGCGCGAACGCGCTCGGCCTGCTCGGTTCGCTGTCCGGCGGCTTCAGCGCGCCGCGCCAGGACGTGGGCAACAAGATCAAGGTCACGCCGCACATCAACGAGTCCGATCAGGTCCGGCTCGAAATCGAGCAGGAGAGCAGCGCCCCGGGCGCCGCGGTCGGTCAGCTCGGCGCGGTCACGATCACCAAGCGCACCGCCAACACGACCGTGGTCGTGGCCGATCAGCAGACGGTCGTGATCGGCGGCCTGATGCGCGACGAGTACACGACTTCTCGCGAGAAGATCCCGGTGCTCGGCGACATCCCGGTGCTCGGCGCCCTTTTCCGCCGGAGCGAGACCACCAAGCGCAAGGCGAACTTGCTCCTCATCCTCACTCCGCACGTGATCCGCGAGCAGGCGGATCTGCGGAAGATCTTCGAGCGCAAGATGCAGGAGCGCCAGGAGTTCATCGATCGCTACTTCGTGTTCTCGGACTCGGAGTGGTCGCCGCCCAAGGATTGGTCGCGCACCAACGGGCTGGTCGAGGAGATCCGCCAGCAGTTCTTCGATCTGGCCGAGCAGGAGAGGCTCGAGCGAGAGAGCATCGGCACCGACTACGGCGAGCGTCTCCCGAGCGAGCCCATCGAGCTGCCCGGCTCGGTCAAGGCGGGCGGGGCGGGGTCGCTCGGCACCGGCAACGCCGCGCAGCCGGCCCAGGC
>JAEZYO010000232.1 GCA_023419055.1 Pseudomonadota bacterium
GCGCGGTGGCGGCGAACCCGAGCAAGAGGGCGATGAGCGCGGCGACGCCCGTGCGCCGCCGCGAGCGAGTCTGCGAGGCGCGGCTCAGCCGCGCGCCCGCGTCCGAAGCGGAGAACCCCTCGGGCAAAGGATCGAGCTCCCCGGCCTGCGCGCGGTCGAGCGCCGCGAGCATCTCGCTCGCGCTCCCGAAGCGAAGCGACCGATCGCGGGCGAGCGCGCGGCGTAGGATCCTGGCGACGCCTTCTCCCGCGTCGGGAGCATAGAGGCGCACGTCATCGGCGTCGCGCGTGCAGATCGCGACCAGGATGGCCTCGTAGGTCGGCGCGCTGTGCGGCGGCCGCCCGGCGAGCATCTCGAACAGGATCGCTCCGACGCTGTAGAGATCGGCGCGCTCGTCGACCTCCTCGAGGCCCTGCGCCTGCTCCGGGGACATGTAGTAGGCGGTCCCGAGGATGGTGCCGCGCCGGGTCAGCGTGTCGAGCGTCGTCTTCCTCGAGAGCTTCGAGATTCCGAAGTCGACTATTTTGACGAGCGGCTCGCCGCTCTCGCGCGCGCAGAGGAAAACGTTGTCCGGCTTGAGGTCGCGGTGGACGATGCCCGCCGCGTGGGCGCGCACGAGCGCGCGCAAGACCTGTCGCGCGACGGACAACGCTTCGGGGAGCGCAAGCTTCGCGTGCTCGTTCAAGCGAGCGCGCAGGTCCTGCCCGGTGAGAAGCTCCATCACCAGAAACGGCAGCCCTTGCTCGGCCTCGCCGAAGTCGAAGATCTGGACGATGTGCTCGCTCTCGACGAGGCTCGCGGCCTCGGCTTCGCGCTGGAAACGCTGCGCCGCCTGCGCGTCCCGCGCGGCTTCGGGCGCGAGGAACTTCAGCGCCACGCGCTTGCCGATGACCGTGTTCGTCGCCTGAAAGACGGCGCCCATTCCGCCCTGCCCGAGCAGGCGATCGACGCGGTACTTTCCCGCCACGGTCGCCCCGAGCAGGCGGGTTATCGCTTCGTCGGGGGCAGCAAGACTCGTGGACATCGGCCTGCCGTCCCTTGGCGGGACGACGGGGCCAAGCCTAGCATCGCTCGAACGGAAGGTCAGCGCGCCAAGAGGGACGCGCTGACCACGAGAACGTTCGAGCTACCGGCGAGCAGGCTCAGCGAGCGATCTTGCCGAGCGCAGCCGAGATGCGCGAGGTCACGCGCGAGGCCGTCTTCTTGTTGACGACGCCCTTGCTGGCGGCCTTCGCGAGCGCCTTGGTCGCGGCGAGGACCGGGTCCTTCGCCTTGGCAGCGTCGCCGCCTTCGATGGCAACGCGCGCCTTCTTCACGATGGTGCGGACGTTGGCGCGAGCGGCGCGGTTGCGAGCGGTGCGGGTGATGCGCTGGCGGTTGCGCTTTTCTGCGGAAGCGTGATTGGCCATTTTTATTCGGATCCTAGGGAGCTCGAGGCGCTACGCCTTCTTCTTGGCGTCCGGCGCGCTCGCCGAATAGCCTTCAGGGTGCACGGGGAATTTGATGGTGCTGCCCCGTGACTCGCTCGCTTTGCGAGCGCGGCCCTGGGAGCCCTTGCGAATATTACGGCGGCGTTCGGATTGCCGAGTCGAAGAAACCATATCGATCTGCCTGCTGCCTCGTCGAAAGCGGCCTTCCGGCCGCCTAGGGGCCCGGGACTATGAGCGAGGACCCCCTGCTTGTCAACGAGGCTCGACGCGAGACGTGCGATCAGCGTCTCGGGCGCTCAGTTTGGCCGAACCGTGGTGCTGATGCTGAAGGAAGGGGAGGCGAAGGGCTGAACGCGAGCCCGCTTGAACGCCCCCTCGATGCAAGCCGCGGCTGGCGTGCCCGCCGCTTGCCCTGAGACGCCCACAGACTGCACCGAGCCGTCCGACGCGAACACGATGCGGGCGGTTGAAGACCCGTCGTGGCCCGCGACGCAGGCGCGCGCAGCTCCCATCACGGAGCCGAGCGCCGCGTTCACGGCGCCCGTCGAAGGCTTGTCGGGCAGCCCGCCAGCGGGCAGCTCGGCGGGGCGCAACTTTTCGCTCGCGGCGGGAGGAGCGGGCGAGGGCGCAGCCGGCGCGGTGGAGGGCTCTTCCTCTTCGAGCACGACCGCTTCTGGCTTCACTCCGGACGCCACCGCCGAAGGGGCTCCCGTGGCTTGGCGCTTGACGCCTCCACTCAAGGGTTCTGGCGCACGCGGCGCTTCTGCCAAGGTCGGCCCGGGCGCGACCGCGGTCGACTCGGCTTTCGGGCTCCGGGGCTCCGGAGGCGCGGTCGAGGGCTCCTCGGCCCGCGTAGGCGACGTGACGACGGGCGCCGGCGTCACGATCGTCACGGGGGCGGGAGCGGGCTCCGACTTTTTGAGTGCCAGAATCAAGGCGGCCGCGGCCGCGACCGCTGCGACGCCGGAGACGATCCAGGGCCCGCGCGAAGGACGCGCTTCGCGCGTGACCCGCGGGGGCAAGCTCGGGGCTCCCTGGTGCTCCTCGACCCAGGCGCTCGAGGGCGGCACGCGCTCGGCGAGATCGCGCGTGCTCGCCGGCGGCTTCACCGCCGGCTTCGAGGCTTGGACACGCTCGACCACCTCTTCGACGCTCGCCCGCTCTCGAGACGCGACCTGCAGCGACTCGAGCGCGATGTCCTTCGCCGCCTCGTTCTTCTTCTTCACGCTCGCCCGCGCGAGATCGGCGAGGCTGAACGGCGCCTTTGCACCTTCGACCTTGGTGGGCGTCTTGAGCTCGAACCCGTCCTCACCCGGTTCGGGCGGCAGCGGCGCGCTCGAGAGGTCCTCGACGTCCCGCGCGGGCTCCGCCTGCGCGCGCTCGACGATTCGGGTCGCGAAGGCTTCCCACTCGGGCTCCGCGAGCGGCCACTCCTCGAGCAGCGCCTCGGCTTTGGCTGGGAGTTTGGGTAAGGTCACGCGTCCTCCTCGGCGTTGTAGCCGCGCGCCTCCAAGAAGGTGCGCAGCTTGCGGCGGGCCTCGTGGACTCGCCAGGCCACCGTCCCTTCAGGGCAGCCCAGGACCTGTGCGGCCTCGGTGTGGCTCAAGCCATCCACCGTCACCATCACTAGCGTCGTCCTCAGCGTTTCACTGAGCGAGTCCATTCCTTCGACGAGGGTGACCGCGAGCTGGCGATCGGCGCTCGCCCCAGCAGGATCCGCACCCGAGCCGCGCGTCTCGATCAACAACCCCTCGATGCGGGGGTCATCCGCGGTAATCGAGTTCTTGCTCGGCTTGCGCGCCCGAATGGCGTTCAGGGACAGGTTTACCGCAATGCGGTAAATCCAAGTGAACGGCTCACTGCGCCCGTCGAAACGCGCGATCGCGCCGTACGCTCTCACGAAAGTTTCTTGCGTCACGTCTTCTGCCTCCGTGGCGTTCCGCAGAAGATGAGTGGCAAGCCGGTAGATCCGCCTCTGATGTCGGCGGACCAGAGTGCCAAAAGCATCGGCATCTCCGGCGCGGGCTGCCTCGACGAGTTCGCGATCAGTCCTTTGGGGCATGCCGAGACTTGCCGTTCGGAAGAACGGTCCGAGTGCGGAAGCCTACGATAGTTCAACACTACTTGATTGGACAACCGAAGGGCCCCGGGCTTTGGGCCGCATGTGATTGTCCGTTCTCAAGGAGTGCCGAGGCAGGCCCCCGAGCCGGTCGCTACTGGCCTAGTTTGGCCCGCAGCAGGTCGCCGAGCGTCCCGAAGTTGGCTTCGGCCTTCAGCTTCTGCCGGTACTCACGGTGCGCGCGCCGCTCTTCATCCGTATTGAACGCACGGATACTGAGGCGCGGCTCGCCCGAGCGCGGGTCGACGTCCACGACCTTCACGTCCAAAATCGCGCCTGGCTTGAACGCCTTGCGGAGGTCCGTACCCCGCTGGGTGCCGCTTTCGTTCGCTGGCAAGAAGCCGCGAGCCTGGCGCCCGGTGACGCCGAGCACGCGCATGACCACGCCGGCAGCCTCGCCGCGCACGACCTCGGCCTTGATGAGCGCGTTGCGCTGCACCTTCTGAACCGGCTCGTCCGCGCGCTCCGGCGGCGGCGCCGGGTGCAGGTTGATCTTCTTGTTTCGAACGTCGAAGTAGTGGACCACGACGTCGATCTGCTGATCGGGCTGCACCAACTCCTTCGGGTGTTCGATGCGCTCGAGCGAGAGATCCGAGACGTGGATGAGACCCTCGATATCGGGCTCGAGCTCGACGAACACGCCGAAGCGCTCGACGCGCAGGACCTTGCCCTGATGGCGGCTGCCGATCTGGTACTTCTGACGAGCGGCGCCCCAGGGGTCGTCCACGAGCGCCTTGCGGCTCAGCCAGATCTTACCCTTCTCGTCGATCTTGACGATCTTGACCTCGAAGCGGTCGCCCGGCTTGAAGAGGTCAGCGAGGTGAGCGCGAGGATCGTGGCTCGCCTCCGAGACGTGGATCAGGCCTTCGAGGTTCTCCGCGTCGGGGAGCGCGACGAACACGCCCCAATCGACGACCGTGCGAACGACGCCGTTCATCACCTGGCCCTCTTGCAAGAGCCCGAGCGCCTGCTTTCGCCGCTCGTGGGCCTCGGCCTCCAGCATGGGACGGCGAGTGACGACGACGTCGCGCCCGCCCTTCTCGTACTGAACGACCTTGAACTCGAGCCGTTGCCCGACGAGCGCCGCGAAGTTCGCGTTCGACGGGTGCAGGTCCATTCCAGACGCCGGGGCGAACGCGCGCAGGCCGTCGATGTCGACTTCGACACCGCCCTTGATGACGCCCGTAACGAGGCCGTTCACGAGCGCGCCTTCCTTGTGCGCCGCTTCGACCTTCGGCTTCGTCTCTTCTTCGCGCAGCGGGAGGCGCGTGAGCACCACCAGTCCGCCGCGAGCGCCGTCACCGTGAACGCGCGCGACGAAGCGATCCCCGACGGCGGGGACGAGGTCGTCCGCGGCCATCTCCTTGCGATCGAAGATCGCGAGCGCCTTGCCCGAGAGGTCGATCATGATCGCGGTGTCGAGCACCGCTGTCACCTTGCCGAAGACCTCTTCGCCGAGATGGAAAGGCGTCGGCGGGCGATGGCTCTTCTTGGACGCTTGCTGGGCCGGTTGCGCTTGCGCGCCGTCGGCCGGCTTGTCGCCGTCCTTGCGCTTCTTCTTGCGGCGGCGCTTCTTCTTCTTCGGCGCGCCTTCGCCGCCTTCGGCCTTGGCAGGCTCACCTTCGCTGGACGACTCCTCGCC
>JAEZYO010000315.1 GCA_023419055.1 Pseudomonadota bacterium
GCCCATCACCAACAACCATGGGCGCATCATTTGAAGGAGAGGTTCTTGATCTCGTCGGCGGTGAAGGCGCGACACGAGATGCGGAGCTCATCGACGGCCGCGTTGAGGTACGGATCGGACGGGAAGCGCGATTTCCCGATGTAGTTCTCGGTCAAGATGCCGAGGTCGCCTGGGGTCACCACGGGATCCGGCAGGTTTCCGACCGAGGCGCCGTCGAGGTAGAGCGTCAGCGCGCTCGGGGAGACGACCACGGCGACGTGGTGCCAGGCGTTGTCGAGCGGCACCGAGGTGTTGGACGAGAGCGCGGTCTCTGCCTCGGGCGTGAACATCACGAAGCGGAGCTCGTTGGCTCCGCCGCGCGCGGTGAAGAACGTGAAGTTCTCGGCGTTGCCGAAATCGAGCAGGCGAGCCCACTGATCGCCCGCGCCGAGCTTCACCCACAGCGCCAGAGTCAGCTCCGTGGTGCACCCGCCGAGCGGATCGTCCGCGAGTTGGACGTACTGATCCGCGCCGGAGAGCTGCACCGCAGCTCCGAGTCGACCGCTGCTCCAGGCGGCGCCGTTCTCGAGCGTCGCGTCGATGCCGCGATCGGAAGAGTCGACGCTCGCAGTGCCGGTCGCCTCGTCGAAGCGCAACCTCGAGTAATCGCCCTTGGGCCATGCCAGGTCGGCGAGCTCGGCCGGCGTGAGCACGCGGCCGTAGACGACGAACTCGTCGAGCAAGCCGTCGAGACCTGCGTCGGGAAAGCGCGATTTGCCGAGCCAGCCGAGCGGGCTGATGGGCTCCATCTGCGACGGCGGGACCGCGACGGAGGCGACCTTCGCGGCCGGGAAACCGTCGACGTAGATCGCGTGCTCACCGCTCGCCGCGACGGTCGCGGCCACGTGCTTCCACACGCCGGTGGGGAGCGTCGTCCCCGTCGTGACGGTGGCCTCGTTCTCGGCCGCGCCGCCGAACACGGAGAAGCGGATCCCGTCCGGGCTGTTCGGCGTGAGGTACATGAAGCGGGTGTCGGTGCCGGCGCCTTGGTTGCCGAAATCGAAAATGCGGTGCCAGAGCGGGTTCGTGTCGAGCTTGACCCAAGCAGCGATCGTCGTCTCGGTCAGGCCCGTGAAGACCCCGCTCGGCATTTCGACGAACTGCGTCGGGGTCGCTCCGCCGGCGAGCGACAGCGCTCCGCCGCTCCGACCCTCGGTGGACCGCGCGGTCTCGTCGGTGAGCGTCGCGTCGAGCCCGCGAAAGGAATCGTCGGAGACGACCGTGCCCGAGCTTTCGTCGAAGTGATATTCGAGGACTGGCGCGTCCTCGTCCACGCCGTCGTCTCCGCCCTCGCCGTCGTTGCCGCCTTCGCCAGTACCGTCGTCACCTCCGACGCCCGGGCCTTCGCCCGCGATCCCGTTATCGGGCGTGCCGCCGCTGCCGCCCGAGTCTTCTCCCGCGCTGCCGGCGGTGCCGGCGTTGCCGCTGCCCGCCTTCGAGCCGCCGCTCCCGGTTTGACCGCCCGACGAGCCACCCTTGCCACCGCTGCTCGAGGTGCCGCCGTCGCTGCCGCTCGTCCCGCCGCTGCCGTTGGTGCCGGCGCTCGCCCCGGAGCCCGCGGCGCCCGCACCTCCACCTGGCGAGTCACCGTCGCTGCAAGCGGCAGCGCCGAGCACCCACACCGACCCAGCGAGTAGACAAAGAGCGGTCTTGTTGTTCAAAGGCTTCCTTTCGGTTGGGGAGCAAAGCTCCGTCGAGAACGAACGAAGAGCGCACACCCGCGCGCCTGCGCGCGCGGCGAGGCGCTCACAGGCACTCGGGCTTGTAGGTCTTCACGCCATCGCGATCGAGAACGTAGGGCGGCGAGCAATTCACCTTGGGAGCCGCAGCTTGCGGCGCCGAAACGACGGGTGGGGCGCTGGGAGCAGGCGCGCGCGGGAGCGCTCGTGTCGCTCCGCGCACGCGCTTCCGCTGGCCGCTCTCGGGTGAGTCTTCGCGATCGGCGTGCTCCGCCTCGGCGCGCGCGTCGGGCGCGGAGGCGGGCACGAGGTCGACGCTCAGCATCGCGTCCTTGTCGAGCGCAACGTCGCGCGTCGCGCTCTCGTAGCCGGATGCGCGCACCTCGAGCTTGCGGGGCTTGCTCGATCGCTCGAGGTCACCCTTGAAGTGGCCGACGCCCAGGCGTTGCCCGTCGAGGAGGATCTCGGCCGCCTCCGGCTTGGCCGAGATCTCGAGCGTGATGCGGCTCGGCACGGCGAGCGCCGCATCGCTGGTCGTCGCGCGAGAGGCCAGGAAGGCGAACGCGCCAGCCGACGCGCCGACGACCACGGCGAGCGCGCCGAGAACCAACGGCCAGGAGCGGCGAGCGGAGGGACGGAGCTCGACGGAGCGGCTCTGCTGGACCGGAGTCTCGTGGAGTCGGTCGATCTCGACCATCCCCGAGAGCAGGGGTGCGCCGAGCAAGTTCGCGAGCGCGACCGGAGGCTTCTTGAGCTCTTCCTCGACCTGACGCTGCCGCTTGCGGCGCGACTCACCGTGCGCGGTCTCCATGTAGGCCGCGAGCTCGCGCTGCTGAACGGCTCCGCCGAGCTCCGGCAAGTGCGCTTCCATCGCGAGCTGCATCGCGAGCGCGCTCTCGAAACGATCTTCACGCCGCTCGGCGAGCGCGGTCTGGATCACGCGCTCCCAGCCCGGCGAAATGTCGGGGCACGCTTCGCGGATCGACGGGAGGTTGCCCCCGAACAGGCGGCGCGCGATCTCTTCCTGGCGGAGCCCCTGCCAGAGTCTCCGGCCGGCGAAGGCTTCCCAGAGCATGACTCCGACCGCGAACACGTCCGCCCGGCGATCGATGCTCGTGTCGCCGACGAGCTGCTCGGGCGGCATGTAGTTGAGCTTGCCCTTCACGATGCCGGCTCGAGTGGCTTCGTCCGCCGGCGCGTGCACCTTCGCGATGCCGAAGTCGAGCACCTTCACGGCACCCTCGTGCATCACGATCACGTTCTGGGGCGAGACGTCGCGATGGACGGGGAACAGCGAGGAGCTCTCGTCCCGGAGCTCGTG
Source organism: Pseudomonadota bacterium (assembly GCA_023419055.1). The sequence continues at coordinate 3,040 of JAEZYO010000315.1, forward strand.
GAAGTAGTGGAGTCCGGCCAAAACCTGAAGCAGGACGTGGACATGCAGGCGCAGCGGGAACGGGGCCTCGCCCTTGCCGAGGAGCTTCCACAAAGACTGCCCCTCGACGTACTCCATCACGATCACGGGGCTCGAGACGTCCTCGAAGACCTCGAAGATCTGAACGATGTTCGGGTGGTTGAGGCGGGCGCAGATCTCGGCTTCGCGCCGGAACAGCGCGCGCATTTCCGTGCTCTCGGCGAGCTCGCGATCGAGCACCTTGAGCACGACCAGCCGCTTGAGGCCGCGCGTGCGCTTCTCGGCCAGGTAGACGCGCGCCATGCCGCCGCGCCCGAGCTCGAGCAGCGGCCGGTAGTCGTCGAGAGCCGAGAGCCGGTCTCGGATGTCGTGCGTCGCGGAGTCGGTCGAGCTCAAGTACGGATCCTCTTGGCGGGCGCGTTGCTGCATGGCCGCTCCTCAGAACTGCCCGGTGAGCGCGATGGTCGCCCCGCCGCTGCGAGCGCCGATCTTCACGCCGGCACGAGGTTCTCTCCTCTTCGCCGCCCGCTCTCCTTCGCTCGAAGTCTGGCCGCTGGTGACGAAGAGCACCGCGGCGACCACCGTGGACACGGCACCCACACCGAGCCCCACGTCCGCGATCAGGTACGAGCGCTTCATGTCGTCGTAGCGGCCGCGATCGCCCCCGCTGCAGCTCGGAGCGCAGGCTTCGAGCTCGTTTTTCTGGGAGTTTCCGGCGATCGCGAAGCCCGCGAAGGTGCCGAACCCGACGACGGCGAGGCCTGTCGCGACGTACGCGGCGACGGGTGTCGAGCCGGCCTCCGCGGGCTTGCTCGGTGTGGAAGGCTCCGTCGCCGGCTCCGCCTCGTCTGCGGGCGCGCCACCTTTCTTCGGAAGGCGCACCTCGACCAAACGGTTCTTCTCTCCCTCGCGGATGAGGACGTCGCTGCTCAGCACGTCACCCCACGGCAACACGAAGCGCAAGCGATGCTTGCCCGGATCGAGCTCGATCGCGCGTCCGTCGAGCTGCTCCGTCAGGAGCTCGTCCGTCGAGAACACGCGCACGTTGCTCACGTCGTTCCCCGCGTCGTCGATGACGGAGAGGATCACCGTCGGGATGGTCTGCCGCACGGACTCGAGGAACTCCGTGCACTCTGTCCTGATTTGGTCCGGGCACGATTCGTCGGAGCCGCAAGTAGTGAAGAGTTCCGACGCGAGTCGAAGCCGCCCTGCCTTCACTTCACGCTGGCCGGAAGCATGCGAGGCGGAACAGGTCTTTGCGTCTGCCCACGCGACGCGGGGCGAGAAGGTGATGAGCGCCGCGCTCGACGCGGCGAACGCGAAGAACAGCGAAAATCGAGCGAGATCCGGCATCGAAAGGTGACTTTCCAAACCTCAAGCTGAGACAAAGAAGTTCGGCACGGAGGCGCGAGCCACCGCGAGACGAACCCTTCATGAAAGGACTCTCACGAGCCCCGTTGTTTGCTCCGTTGACGCGTTCGGTGCTGGTTGCACCGGTGACGCGCCACCTAACCTCGAGCATAGAGTGCCGCTCGGTTCTGCACCATCGCCCAGCGGCGAACTCACTGGTAAGGTAGATGACCAATGGCAAGCGCACGTTTGGATGACATCGTGTCGCTCGCGTTCTTCGCGCGCGTGGTCGAGGCGGGCTCGTTCAAGGGCGCCGCGGATCTACTCGGCGTGAGCCGTCCCGCCGTGAGCCAGCGCATCGCCGCGCTCGAGAGGCGATGCGGGGTTCGCTTGTTCCACCGCAGCACGCGCAAGGTGGCGCTGACGCTCGAGGGTGAGCGCGTCTACGCCGGGTGCGCGGGGCTCACCAAGGCCGCCGACGAGATCACGCCCGAGCTCGATCGCCTGGGCGATCAGCCGCGCGGGCGGCTACGCGTGAGCGCGCCGGTCGGCTTCGGCACCACGCTGCTCATGCCGGTTCTGCCGGCCTTTTCCAAGGAATTCCCCGAGGTTTCGGTCGACCTCTCGTTCACGGAGCAGTCGGTCGATTTGATCGACGCCGGCGTGGACGTCGCGATTCATTTCGCGCAGGTGTTGCCGGACTCCTCGTACGGCTTCCGCAAGCTCGGTACGGAGCGCATGTTGATGTGCGCCGCGCCGAGCTACCTGAAGAAGCACGGCGCGCCTCGAAACCTCGACGAGCTCCGCCGCCACGCCTGCCTCGAGCTCGCGGCGTCGCGCAAGGAGTGGAGCTTCAGCGTCGGCGACGAGCTCCTCACCATCACCACCGCGGGGCCGCTCCGCGTGGACAGCGTGATCGCGCTGCGTGACGCGGCGGTGCTCGGGCTAGGCCTCGCGATCCTTCCGCGCTCCGTCGCGGCGCCGGCGATCGAGGAGGGGCGACTCGAAGT
>JAEZYO010000380.1 GCA_023419055.1 Pseudomonadota bacterium
CCGGCGGGGGAGGGTGCGCGCATCACGGAGAACCCGTTCGGGGCTCGAAGCCCTCGCGAACACCGGGCTATCGCCGACGGTTTGCCCATTCATCGGCTGCTGTTCGAGTCCCGCCGCTAGGCATTGATTCGAATTCGGGACTCTTCTACGCTCGCTCCACGATGAAATGGGCGTTTGCCTCGCTCTTGCTGCTCGCTTCCGCCTGCGCCACGTACCGTGAGGACCTGAACCGCGGCCAGCGCCTGTACGAGGAGAACCAGTACGAGCACGCCCTCGCGATCTGGCGTGTCCTCGAGGAGGACATGGACTCGCTCAGTCAAAACGACCAGGCGCGCTACGCGTACCTGCGAGGCATGACGGACTTCAGGCTCAAGTTCCGCTCGGACGCGCGCTACTGGCTCGGAGTGGCGAAGGCCATCGAGCAGGAGCACGGCGGCGGCTTGAGCGTCGAGTGGCAGGAGCGGCTCAAGCTGACGCTCTCGGAGCTGAACCAGGACGTGTACGGTGGCGCCGAGCGCTTCTCGGGTGGTGAGTCGAGCGCGATCGAGCGCAGCACCGATGCGCCTGGCGTCGGCCCAACCCCCGATTCTTCCTCGACCCCGTCTCTGCCCCCGGCGTCTACGACCCCCTGAATCTGCGACCGATTGCGTCCTGACGCGGGTTCGGTCGGCCCGGTCGAGCTTCTCACCGCTGAGCTTCTCGCCGGGCCGGTCCCGCTTTCGTCACCCCCGCTTCAGCAGGGCGATCTCGTCCTTGGCGCGAAGCTTTTCCTTTTTCAGGTTGCTGACGACGTTCTGTTCGGTTGGCGTGAGATAGGCGCGGCGCTCTAGCCGTGACACCTGGTAGTCGAGCTCGCGATGATGTCGTTCGAGCTCCGCGAGGCGTTGACCAGCGATTGCCTTCATCATCATCCCTCTTTTACCTCCTTGCCGGTTTTACCGGCTCGGTTCGGGCTGTCCTTCGTTCCCCACGAAGAGCAGCGTCTCCATCTCTCACTCGTCCGAGACTTGTCCCGGTACCGGCGCGCGTCAAATGCTTCTAGCTTCATCGATTCTGTTTTTCGACGTGCGCGGGACTCTCGATGATCCAAAGTGCCCGATGATGTCGGAAGCAATTTCGAGGCCGGATCGCGCTCGATGCGGGACCGAAATGGAGCCCGTAATGCTGCGATGTTTCTGCAAAACGACCTCTCGAAGTCCTGACGATCGGATCGGGAGGAAAATGCTGTCGACGTCATTCCTAGTCGGCGTGTCGCTCATACTCGCCGCGTGCTCAGCGGCTCCACCACCTCCGGCGCAGCTCGCCGGAAATGTGCAACACGAGCCGACCGAGGTGCGAGTGTCGCGCCAATTGATCACGCCGACTGAAACAACCAGCGTGGCAGAGCTCTATTCCCGCGCAGAAAGTCAGGCGGCGCTCGGAAAGATGCGTGAGGCGGCCGCCGATTTCGATCGCGTGTTTGCCCTCGAGCCGCGTGGCGAACGAGCTCCTGACGCGCTGTTTCGAGCCGGCGAGGCCTTCGATCTGGTCCCGGAGCATCGCGAGGCGCTCGCACGCTACGAGCAGACGGCGCGCCTCTTCCCGGAGCACGCGCTGGGGCGTGAAGCGCTGGTGCGTTCGATCCGCCTGCTCGCATACCTGGAAGAGTGGCGGCGCGCCGGAGAGCTGTCCGATCTGTTCTTGGGCCGCGAGAGAGAGCCGAAACCGTTCGAGCTCGTTACGGTGCACAGCGGCAAAGCGCTCGCGCTGATCGCCGAAGGTGACGACGCCAAAGCCCTTCAGTCCGTCGAGCGCGCTCGCGACGTGGTCGAGCGCCACGGGCTCGATCTCGCCGGCAAGCTGCCGCGTGATCTTGCGCAGCTCTACTACGCGCTCGGCGAGGTGAAGCGGGTGCGCGCCGAGCGCATCGCGCTTGCTCCGGTCACGCCCGAGTTTCCGGCGTTGCTCGAGAAGCGCTGTCAGCTGATCCTCGACGCGCAGAGTGCCTATTCCGACACGATGCGAGCCTACGATTCGCACTGGTCCGCCATGGCGGGGTTTCGCGTCGGAGAGCTGTACCAGCGCCTGCACGAGGAGCTCATGCGGGTCGAATCCCCGAAGGCGAAGACCGATCGCCAGCGGCAGCTGGTCGAGGGAGCCATGCGCCTTCGCTACGCGGTGCTCCTCACGAAGGCGAAGGCCATGATGGAGCACACGCTCGGCATGGCCCGCCGTACCGGGGAAAACTCGAGCTGGGTGGAGCGCGCCGAGCAGGCACGCGTCGACATCGAGAGAGCCGAGGCCGCGGAGCAGGCGGCGATCGACCGCCTTCCCTATACGAGGGCCGAGCTCCAGGCGGCGCTCGACCGCCTTGCCCAGGGGAAGACGCCGTAGAGGGCCGACCCGGGGAAACCGAACGGGGGACGGCGGGCGCGGCGGGAGTGCCTCCTCCGGCACGAGCCCCGCGCGCTGCGAAAGGGGCCCCCGACCGCTCGGAAACGCCGCTTCCGAGGCCCTCGTGGGTGCCTTGAGCATCGCGATCGAAGTCGTTGAAACCTCTAATGGTTTTAGCTACGCTAGAAGGCCGCGCTCGCGAGGTCCGGGGGGCGGTATGAATTATGCTTGACAGCCCCCAGACCTGGCGCTACCAGAGCGCCGTTCTCGTCGGTCCCCACCCCATCCCCTGAGCAAGAGAACAGGGGCAAAGGTGGGGTGCCCTCATTTTTCCGGGCTCGTCCCTTCTGCCGGATCGTTCTGCTCCCCCCGATGTCCCATCGAGGTTTTCACCGAGTGTCTCCCTTCGCCAGCGCCCGTATGGGCTCGGCGGAGGTCCGCCCGGCTGGCGTAGCTCAACCGGTAGAGCACCTGTTTTGTAAACAGGTGGTTAGGGGTTCGAGTCCCCTCGTCAGCTCCGATCGAGAAGTGTCCGCGATCCCTGGAGGGTTGCCCGAGCGGCCAAAGGGAGCAGGCTGTAAACCTGCCGGCATTGCCTACGTTGGTTCGAATCCAACACCCTCCACTGTTTGCTTCCGGCTGGTTTCCGGCCGGGGGCAGCTCGCTGCGGGAGTAGCTCAGTTGGTAGAGCGTCAGCCTTCCAAGCTGAACGTCGTGGGTTCGAATCCCATCTCCCGCTCCGCTCGGCTCGCGCTTCGCGCGCCGACCCCGTCACTCACCCTGCCCACCTAGCTCAGTTGGTAGAGCACGTCCTTGGTAAGGACGAGGTCACCAGTTCAATCCTGGTGGTGGGCTCGACAGCAACCGCAAGCACCAAAGCACAGCGCAGAAGAAGGAAGTCGGAAGGTAGTCATGGCCAAAGAGAAATTCGTACGATCGAAGCCGCACGTGAACGTGGGTACGATTGGTCACATCGACCACGGGAAGACGACTCTGACGGCGTCGCTCGTGAAGGTGCAGTCGAAGAAG